>JAAENP010000294.1 GCA_024224155.1 bacterium | reverse complement strand
TTCGGCGATCTTGGCCGTCATCGCACTTTCGGCTTGAGTCTTCGCCTTCGTCGCCGCGAGTTCTTCACGCTTGGCGAAGTCCGCTTCGGCTTTCGCATGCTCGGCTTGAAGTTCTTGGAGTTGTTCCGTCGTCGCGCTCGTGGCCTGCTCAGCGCTCTTCCTGGCGGCGTCCGCTTCGGCAACCTTGGCCGTCATCGCGCTCTCGGCTTGAAACTTAGCTTCAGCTCGAGCAGCGGCTTCTCGTTTAGTCGACTCACGCTGCGCCTGTTCGGTTGCAGCCGCGGTGACTTCGCGGAACTTCTCCTCCTGGCAAGCCAGCTCAGCCGCCTTCTCCGCCTCAAACTTCTCTCGTAACTCCCTGGCTTGCGCCTCAGCGTGCTCCCGCTCTCGTCGTTGTATCTGCACTAGCTTTTCAGGAGGGATTGGCTGATCGCATAGAGGGCAGATCTCCGTCGAGACGAGGGATTTTTGTTGTTGGATTTCGATGACGGAAGGTTCTGTCGATGGCATGACGTTCTCCAGGTTGGTTCTAATAGGTCCTATTATGTCCTATTCTTCTCGCTTGTCAAGCCCTCCTGAACGTCTAACTCCCATCTCGATTGGTCTGTGGGTTCGAGTCTGAGTCCCTGGCAGCTGTTCTCTTTCCACAGCCTCTCAGGGCGACTACCGGAGACCTATCGCAAGAGATACAGGTCCATACAGGAGGGCCGCTTAACTAGCGCTTCCTCAACGGTTTAGAGGCTCATGCCGTCACAGTTTCATCGGTAGGGCATCACACTTCCATCGGTAGCAGCCGTTCGGCCGTCACAGTTTCATCGGTTGGGGCGTCACACTTTCATCAGGAAAAGTGCCACTTCTCCGCAACGACTCAGAGGCGTTATTGACGAACGGCAGCGAGATGCTAAGAGAGATTTGACCGCACGGGGATATGGGTAGGAGAAGGCCGAAGGACGAGGCCCTGCGGTGACTCGGCCAGGCGCGTCTCGGGGTAGTAGTCAATGACGCGACGAAGGTAACGAAGGAATCGCTGCTTGAAGTGGCGAGGATTTCGGTAGCGGGATCCGAACTGGAGCATCAGTGACTCCCAGGGAATGACCGAGCGCCGGCGAAGGCTGAAGAACCGCCAGGTGAGCCCAACGTAGATGTCGATCTCGAACGGAGATCGCAGGGCCTTCAGTACGCGCAGGTCGAGCGGCACCGGCGCTCCCGTCGCCTCACGGTAGAAGCGCTCGGAGAGCTTGACGTAGGAGTCTCGAGCAGTCGGCCTAGCACCAGACCCCGGTTCCCACCCGAAAAGCCGTTTCTCGGCCAAAAGAAAGCCGTCACCGGCGTGTTGGCCGCTCCTCTCAGAGTGAAAGATGCATTGGAAGCTGCAAGAGAAGAGACGCTGCATCTGCTCGCGGAGCTGAACGAGCGATCCCCTGGGACCTGAGGTCGGCGTCAGGCCGAGTTCGCCGCAGAAGTGCGAGAAGCGACGGCCCAGCGGAATGCATCGCTCCCGCTTCCGAACGGCCTCGGTGGTGAGGTAGGCGATCACCAAGCGGGGGTAACGGCCGTAGGGTAGGCCCACATCCGCGGGAGCGAGGATCGAGAGCGCGTAGTTGCCGTTCCGCCGGACGAACTCATTCGTCTTTGGGTCGCAGTGAGGCAGGGTCGCTTGAACGAGAGCTCGCGCATAGAAACCGATCGCGCCGGCCGAGGATGCGTCGTCGCCGAGTCCAAGCGCATTCTGGATGAGGCTGTGCCGGGCATGGGAGTGTTGTCGAGGTGCGTCAGGAAGCGCAACCCGGAGGGCTGATTCGAGGGGCGCGCCGGTCATGGCAAGGCCCTGGTGGCGATCGGGCTGCTGCAAAGGGGAACAGCCGGCCGGGTCCGCCGGTCGTCCTCATGAACGCGAGTTGAGGAGAAGAAGAACGGTCGAGAAAAGCCGCTGAAAGCGAGCCGAGCAGTGTTTCTGTGCACCCAAAATGCACCCAAAGCACTGAAACGGCGCTCAGTACAACTCTTCGACAGAGTTGCGTAAGCAGCTGAACTGATTGATCTTAAGTATGGAGCCGACGAGCGGGCTCGAACCGCTGACCTGCTGATTACGAATCAGCTGCTCTACCAGCTGAGCTACGTCGGCTTGGGGTGAGGGGACCGGCGGGCGCCGATCTCTTTTGCGCTGTGGATTGTAGGGGAAGGGGAGTCGGGTAGCAATGGGAGTAAGGGGAGCAAGGGGAGCAAGGGATTCTTCGCTCCGCTCAGAATGACGGCCCCCGGTTACCCCACAATGACGGTCCCCGGTTACCCCACAATGACGGTATCCGATCACCACCGAAGCATGAGGCGGCCGTCGGGGTCGGCGACGACCCCTGCTCCGAGCGCTGAGCTCTCTCGGTCGAGCGTGTCACGGAGCCAGTGGACTTCTTCGGGCGCGGCGCGCTCGAGCCGGAACCGCCGCATGCGGAAGGGGAGCAGCTCGAGTGCTGCGAGGCGGTGGGAGGCGGGGTCGAGTGTCGCGAGGTAGCCGAGGACGAGCTCGCTGCGAAGTTCCTCGTAGCCGCTGATGCCCTCGTAGTCGTTGATGAAATCGCCGCAGCCATAGAGGATCGGGCGCTCCCGGTAGATCTCGATGCCCTTGGGGTGATGGGAGGAGTGCCCGTGGATGAGGTCGACGTCGCCCTCGTCGATGAGTGCCCGGGCGAACTGCCTGTGCGCCGCTGGAACTGCGTATCCCCAGTTGCCTCCCCAATGGATCGAAACGACCACCAGATCCCCGGGCCGCCGGACTTCGCGGATCGCGGCTCCAATGCTGCGGGCGGTTTCGATCGAAAGGTCGGGCAGAAGGGCAACTCCCGGCTTCGATTCACTTGCTTTCCAGCTCCGCGGGATACCGCTGGTCGCGGCTCCCCAGGCCCACAGGAGCACCCGCTGCCCGCTCGCGATCTCGAGTCGCGCCGGCGCCATCGCCTCGGCTACGTTCTCTCCGGCGCCGGCCGTGGCGAGGCCCGCACCGCGGAGGGTGGCGAGGGTTTGGAGGAGCCCGGCTCGACCCCAGTCCAGAACGTGGTTGTTGGCCAGCACGCAGCAGTCGATGCCGGCGGCGGTCAGGCAGGCGACGTTGTCCGGGTGCATGCGGTAGTTGATGCCCTTGAGTTGCCAGTCCGAGCTGGTGGTGACGCTGGTTTCCAGGTTGATGATGCGCAGGTCGGGTCGACAGCGCTCGACTTC
>JAAENP010000293.1 GCA_024224155.1 bacterium | reverse complement strand
TCTCGGTCCAGGGCGCGCGGTCGCGCGCGACGAGCGCCAACGATGGCAACTTCCGGCTCGAGGGCCTTCCGCCCGGCACCTGGAAGGTGCGCTGTCGCGCTCAGGGGTACGAGTCGGTCACGCTCTCGGGCATCCGCGTCGCTGGCGGCCGCGCGACGAGGCTGGACTGCGCTCTGCAGCCCGCGTTCGCGCTCCAGGCGCCGGAGACGGATCAGGTCCTGCCCAAACCGAGGTCGTACAAGGTCAAAGCCGCCTACCTGGAGATGCCGCTTCGGGTCGGAGGACCGATCCCCTTCCCTGGCGAGACCGCGCCTCCACCCTTCAACACCGAAGCGTACGACGCAATCGACGAGAATCCCTTCAAGTCGGCGCTCGAGAATCCGCTCTCGACTTTCTCGATCGACGTCGACACGGCCTCGTACGCCAACATGCGCCGCTTCATCGAACAGGAGCATCGCCTGCCGCCGATCGACGCGGTGCGGATCGAAGAGCTCATAAACTACTTCACCTACTCCTATCCCGACCCCGAGGGCAAGGACCCCTTCTCGATCACCACCGAGGTCTCGGTCGCACCCTGGAACCGGAAGCACCGCCTGGTTCACATCGGCCTTCAGGGCCGCAGAGTCGACACGGCCGAGCTTCCGCCCAACAACCTGGTCTTCCTGCTCGACGTTTCGGGCTCGATGAACAGCCCCGCTAAGCTACCGCTCCTGAAATCCGCCTTCCGGCTTCTGGTCGAAAACCTCCGTGAGCAGGACCGGGTGGCGATCGTCGTCTACGCCGGCGCCGCCGGTCTGGTGCTGCCGCCGACGCCCGGGAGCGACAAGGACAAGATCCTCTGCGCTCTCGAAAGCCTCCGCGCCGGCGGCTCGACGGCCGGCGGCGCCGGCATCCGCCTGGCCTACGAGACCGCGCGCCGCAACTTCGACCCGCAGGCCAACAACCGGGTGATTCTCGCGACCGACGGCGACTTCAACATCGGAGCTTCGAGCGACGCCGAGATGATCCGTCTGATCGAGCGCGAGCGCGAAAGCGGCGTCTTCCTGAGCGTGCTGGGCTTCGGCACCGGCAACTACAAGGACTCCAAGATGGAAAAGCTCGCCGACCACGGCAACGGCTCGGCCGCCTACATCGACAGCATCCTCGAGGCCAAGAAGGTCCTGGTGAGCGAGATGGGCGGGACCCTTCTGACGATCGCGAAAGACGTCAAGATCCAGGTCGAGTTCAACCCGGCGCGGGTCAAGGGCTACCGCCTGATCGGCTACGAGAACCGCCGCCTGAGAGACCAGGACTTCAACGACGACACCAAGGACGCCGGCGAGCTCGGCGCCGGCCACTCGGTGACCGTGCTCTACGAGATCGTGCCCGCGGGCTCGGACGAGAGACTCGCGGGGATCGACGAGTTGAAGTACCAGGAGTCGCGCCTGAGCCGGGTTGGCCGCTCGTCGAACGAGCTGCTGACGGTGAAGCTGCGCTACAAAGCGCCGGACTCGGACACCAGCCAGTTGGTGTCGCGACCTCTCGAGGACGAGCGAATCCCACTCGCCCGAGCCAGCGAAGACTTCCGCTTCGCCGCCGCGGTGGCCGAGTTCGGGATGCTGTTGCGCGACTCGGAGCTCAAAGCCGATGCCTCTTACGAGTCGGTGCTCGAAAGCGCCCGCGCCGCGCTCGCCTCGGACGACGGCGGTTACCGCTCCGAGTTCCTCGAACTCGCCGAGCAGGCTCGATTGCTCGACCAGCGCGGCTGAAAGAGTCGGGTCGACTCGGCAGAGGTTTGATCGTCTAGGCTATGGAACGACCGAAAGGAGCTTGCCATGCCTGAGGAAAGAACCGAGCACGTTCTCGACATGAAGGCGGTTCACTAGGAGGGCGGCGAGCGCCGCAAGATCGGCGTCGTCGCCCTAGCGGGCTTCCGTCTGGAGGCGCCCGCGGGTGAGCTCGGCGAGCTTGGAGTCGTCTCGAACGATGGTCTCTTCGCGCCGCGGACCGGTCGAGACGATGGCCGCGGACGCCTTCAGATCGTCTTCGAGGTAGGCCACGTAGTTGCGGGCGTTCTCGGGCAAATCGGCGAAGGCGACCTTGCCGACGGTGTCCTCGCTCCAGCCGGGAAGCTCGACGTAGACCGGCTCGGCGCGTTCGAGCTTGCCGAGGTCCGAGGGGAACTCGCGGACTTCCTCGCCGTCGATCCGGTAGGCGACGCACACCTTGACCGAGTCGAAGCGATCGAGCACATCCATCTTGGTCAGAGCGAAAACGTCGGTGTCGTTCACCCTCCTGGCATAGCGGGCGATCACCAGATCGAGCCAGCCGCAACGGCGCGGCCGGCCGGTGGTGGTGCCGAACTCGTTGCCGCGCTGGCGCAGGAAGTCGGCGGCGGCCTCTCCTTCGGGCAGCTCGGTCGGGAACGGGCCGCTGCCGACGCGCGTGGTGTAGGCCTTGAGCACCCCGAGCGACCGCTTGATCCGGGTCGGCGCGACTCCGGAGCCGGTGGCCGCGCCGCCGGCGGTGGCATTGGAGCTGGTGACGAAGGGATAGGTGCCGTGGTCGACGTCGAGGAGCACGCCCTGGGCGCCCTCGAAGAGCGCGCTCGAGCCGTCGTCGATCCACGCGTTCAATAGCTGTCCGGTGTCGGCAACGAACGGCTCGAGGCGCTCGGCCCAGCCTTGACAGCGCTCGAGCAGCTCGGCGACGTCATTCCCCCGTCCGAGGGCGCCCAGCTCGGGCCCGAGCCGGGTGCTCAGGTGCTCGAGCAGTCCTTCGAGACGATCGGAATAGAGGTCGCACATGCGAATGCCACGGCGCGCGATCTTGGCTTCGTAGGCCGGCCCGATGCCACGCGAGGTGGTCCCGATCTGGCCGGCGCCGCGCAGCGTCTCGCGGACTTTGTCGACCTCCGCGTAGATCGGCAGCAGCACGTGGGCGCGGTCCGAGATCCAGAGCCGACCCTCGATCTCGACACCGGCCTCGGCCAGGGCCTCCAGCTCCTCGAAGAACGCATCGGGGGGAATCACCATGCCGTTGCCCAGGACACAGCGCATGCCGGGGGTGAGGATTCCCGAGGGGATCAGATGCAGGGCGAAGTGGCTATCGGAGAATCTGACCGTGTGGCCGGCGTTGTTGCCGCCTTGGAAGCGCACGACCACGTCGAAGGCCGGGCACAGAAGGTCGATGATCTTGCCCTTGCCCTCGTCTCCCCACTGCATTCCGGTAATAACGGTGTTGGACATCGTGATGGGGGCTTTCGTCGCCAGACTTGGGCATTTAAGACAGTAACAGATGGGCTAGAAGTGGCCAAAGAATTGGGAGGGGACACGATGGAATCATGTCCCCGATGCCAGTTGGGAGGGGACACGAGGGAATCGTGTCCCCGATAAAGGAAACAAACGGCCGCGCCGAGGCGTAAGCTATGGATGAAGGAGACAGTGGAGATGCGTAAACTCATTCCGATCTTCGCGGCCCTGGCATTGCCGGCGCTGCCGATGCTCGCCCGGCCGGCGGCCGCCGCGGATGCCGAACGGGAAATCAAGGCCGTTTGGACGGCGGGCGATCTGGAGGCGGTCCGCTTCGACATTTCGGCGGCCGAGCTGGAAGTCACCGCCTCGCCCGGCAAGAAATTCAAGGTCGAGATTCTCGCCGAATGCAAACGCGACCGGCCGGACTGCCGCGAGGCTCTGGACGGTCTCGAGCTTTCGGAACGCACCCGGGGCGACGTTTTGACGATCGAGCTCGAGGGCTACCCGAAGTGGGGCAAGGGTCGAATCGAAGTCGAGGCCTTTCTCACGATTCCCGCCGAGCTCGACTTCGACCTCGACATGGGCGTCGGTGAAGTCAACATCGAGGGCCTGCGCGGCAACCTCGATCTCGAGCTGGGAGTCGGCGAGGTGACCATCGACACCAAGCCCGATCACCTGCGCTCGGTGAGCCTGGACGTCGGGGTGGGCGACGCCGAGATCTATGGCGACGCCCGGCGCGTCGAAGGGCGGCGCTCGTTTCTTGTGGGTAGCGAGGTCTACTGGGCCGAAGGCGAGGGGGACAAGCGGATCAAGGTGGATGTCGGGGTGGGCGAAGTGACTGTGCGGCTGGACTGAGAACCAGAAGGAGTTCGGTCGAGACCCTTCGCTTCGCTCGAGGGCAAAGGTGTCCCCGATCGGTGTCCCCGAGCTAGTTAATCTCTAGGACGTGGTTTTCGAGTCGATCGAGGGCCGCGTCGAGGTCGCTCAGAATGGCTTCGACTTCGGACGCCGGTCGCGCCGGTTTGCGCTTGCGCCCGGTTTCGGCCGAGACGCTGAGCTTGGGCAGCCCGACGCCGCTCCACAGATCGCGATCCTGCTCCAGTACGTCGGTCCGGAAGCGAATCCCACGGCGCTCGAACTTGGGCGCCAGCTCCTCGCGCCGGAAGTAGAGCTCCCGGCGAGTGGCCTGATAAGCGTGCTCGCAGACCCAGCGGCGAGACGAGAAGCTGAAAATGTTGGTGAAGAACATCCGGTAGTCGTCTCGGCGCGGCTCGAGAAGTACGACCTCGGCGCCGTCGTAGAGGTCCTCGTAACGCGATAGGCCGACCTCGAGACGCGAGTGGATCAAGGTTCGGAAGGTCTGCGAGAAGACCGTCGGCAGACCGCGGTCGATCAGCTTGCCGCGCCTCATGACACCGGTCTCGACGGCACGGCGGGTATCCACCGGCACGATCGGGTTGATGCAGATCAGAAGGTCGGCCCCGGCATCGAGAGCGGCCGAGCCGTGAAGCGTCTTCTTGAGCACACCGTCGACGCAGTGACGGCCGTCGATCTCGACCGGAGGATAGAGCCCCGGTAGCGACGTCGACGCCTGCACCGCGCGCGAGATGGGCACGTGGTCGTAGCCCTTGCTGCCGAATCGAATCGCCTCTCCCGAATCCAGATCGACCGCGACCACGAAGAGCTGCTTGTCGAGCCTACGGAAGTCGTCGGTCCGCCCCTTGATGCGGTAGATCCGCTCGAGGTAGCGGCGGATGGGCTTGTTGTCGAAAATGCCGACCGGCAGAGCCCTCCCCAGGCGAGTCATCGAATCAAAAAGACTCTTATCCTCGGGGTGGAGCCAGTAATCGTAAAGCGCCTCCCAGACGAGCCGTGGCAGGGTCGCTCCCCTGCCGATCAGCTCGAGAACCGCAGGCCGAAGGAACTTCTGTGAGTTGAAGGGGTGTTCTTGGGGCTCTTGCTTGACGATGGCGCGGCACATCTCCGCCGGGGTCAAGTTGTTGGCCAGGTTCGCGGCCAGAAAAGAGCCGGCGCTCACGCCTACGTAGACGTGGAGGTTGTTGAGGTCCAGCCCGTCCAGGACTTCTTCGAGAGCCCGGAGGGCGCCGATCTCGTAGATCGCGCCCTCCGGTCCTCCGCCAGCCAGAGCCAGACCGATCTTGGCTTCTCTCGCAGGCAACCTAAGCGCTCCCTCGCTTCACTTGGGCTTTGCCGCCTAGGCGGTCTTGGAAGCGCGAGTGCGGGTGGTCTTCTTGGCAGTTCTGGGCTTTGCCTTCGGCTTCTTGCTGAGTCCGTCGACCTTCCTGGTCAGCTGCTCCACGCGGCGGGTCAGCTTCTGGATCTCCATCCGGCTGGGAACGCCGAGCTTGTTGAGCGTGTCGGCGACCTTGCCATCGAAGCCCTTGCCGAACTTGCCGAACGCGCTGTCGGCCTTCTCCACCGCGGCCTCGACCTGATCCTCGACGGTGTGCTGCACCTTCTCGAACCGCTTCTTGCCGCGCTTCTCGAAACCCTCACCCTTCTTGACGAGGGTCTTGAAGAGCTTGCTGCCCTCTTCTTCGGCAACCGACAGTGCGCCGAGACCGGCCAGCCAGATCTTGTTGGCGGACTCGAGGACTTCCTTCTGTACTTTGTTGGTGTTCTTGGTCATGTTGATACTCCTTTCGTATCGCAAAGCACCGGCGCGAACTAGTCGCGGGTGCAATCGTCAGCTTTCTTCTTCAGGCCTTTTTCGCTCGTTCAATCTTGGTCTTTCGGGGCGCCCGTTTGCGGGTCGCGGTCTTCTTTCTAGTGGTCTTCTTCGCCGGCGTCTCGAACTCGAGCTCGGAGGATCGCTGGCCTTCTTCCAGATGAGCCAGAGACAGCTCGAGCTCCTCGAGCCGTGACCGCAGATGGGTCATTTCCTCTCGCGCCCGGCGGATGGGGCCGATCTTTTCGACCGAAGCCTCGAGCAGTCGATCGACGCCGTGCTGCACCTGTTGGACGCCGTTTGAAAGCGCGCGCTCTCCGGCCCGAACCAGATCGTGGAGAAACTCGGTCGAGATCTGGCTGCGGCCGTTGCGACCCTCGCCGAGGATGATCTGGGTCAGCATCTGCGGCGTAACGTCCGCCTGGGAGGAGTTGTCGATCACCCGCACCTGCTGGCCGTCGCGCACAAAGCCCGCGATCTCGTCCAGTGAGACGTACCGGCTTTCCTCGGTGTCGTAGAGCTTGCGGCTCTCATAGCGTTTGATAATTCGAACCATGATCGGACCTTTCTTTGGGAGATCTGCCGCTGCGCGGCAAGCCGTGGAGAATTTATACCGCGCCGCGGCATAAATGTCAAGTATTTTTTGACGCGCTGCGGCAATCTCTCTCTAAGTCACTCGAACCAGGCAGCTTCCATCCGCTTACCCAGGGCCTCCAGACGCGGAATATCGGCGGGGGAGGCCGGCAGAAGCGGCAGAGACACCACCGCCGGCCCGTCGGCCAGCAGGTCTCTCAGCTGGGCGACGCCCTTCTGGTCGCGCTCGCCGAGCCAGCGCATGAGCTCGAGGTCTTCGTCCTCGGCGGCGGGATGAACCCGGTTGGCGACGACCGCAACCAGCTCGTGGGAACGCTCGGTCAGATTGCGCGCGAAGAACATCGTGTCGGCTAGATTGCGCTCGGCCGCCGCCGTGACCAGCACGAACCCGGTGTCGCTCGAACGCAGGAGCCCGTCCACCTCCAGCGCGCGCTCGCGAAAGCCGTCGAAGAGCGGCGCGAAGGCCTGAAAGAATTCGGCCATATCGCGCAGCAGGTCGATACCGACCATGCGATCGAGAAGAGCTTCGAGCGGCATCCCCAGGCCCGGCAAGGACTTCGGGCGAAAGCGACCGTCTTCGTCGAACCAGGGCTTGAGAGCCATGCGCAGGGCGCCGCTGTCGAGAAACGAGACGATCCGCTGGGGCGCGTCGAGAAACTCGAGGGCCTCACGCGTGGGCGGCGTGTCCAGGATGATCCGGTCGAACCGCTCCGACCTGACCGCCTCATAGAGCCTCTCCACCGCCATGTACTCGAGGATGCCCGCCAGGCGCCCGGCCAGGTGCCGGAAGAAGCGGTTCGAAAGGATGCGATCTCGCGATGCGACGTCCGGTGCGTAGCGGTGAATCAGGCGGTCGAAGGTTCGGCGCGCATCGAGAAGATGCGCCCAGAGCTCACCGCCGGCCTTGGACTCGAACTCGACTCGAACCTGACCTTCCTGAGCGTCGACGTTGTCACCCTTGCCGGAGTCGCCGATTCCCAAGGCGTCCTTCAGGCGGAGCGACGGGTCGAAGGTCATCACCAGCGTGCGCTCGCCATGAGCCGCGAAGTGAACCGCCAGAGCGGCCGCCAGGGTGGTCTTCCCCACTCCTCCACTGCCGACGAAGACCAGTCGCCTCGGCAGCTCCGCCAGCGGGCCGGATCTACTCATCGCTTGCCTCGAGCTCTCTCGAGAGCGCCGCGACCAGACGGCTGCCCTCGTCGATCGGCAGGAGCGGCAAAGAGACCACGGGTTCGCCCACCGCTCGCGCGAGCCGGGCCAGCTCGCGCTCGTTGACCGCGCGCCGCCGCCGCCACAGCTCGGTGACCGAGTCGTTACTCTCGAGCTGGGCGGGGACCTCGGGGTAGAGGGCGTTGGCGATCCAGGCCTCGGGCGGCTTGCCGAGAACCTCGCCGAGCGCGTCGGCGGCTTCGAGGGTCTCGGTGACCGGAAGCTCCTCGGCCAGGGTTACCAAAACCAGCCCGGTGGTCTCGGCGCTCAGCCAGGTGGCGACCTCGCGCGCCAGCGCCGCGATCGGACCCGCGCCAATGGCTTCCGCCGCCAGGACCGGCGCCGACAGGAGAGCCAGAGCGTGTCCGGTTGCCGGCGAGTCGAGGACCACGCAATCGGCTCGGCGCTTGCGCTTCGCCCCCTTGACCAGGCTATGGGCATAGCGGAGCAGCGCCAGTTCCTTGAGGCCCGGAGCGCCGTCGATGAAATGCTCGTAGATCGGACTCGCCTGGAGCCGCCGCACCAGCGGTGCGACCTTGAGCTTGTCCTGGACGATCTCGTCGACCACCTGTCTCGAGCGCGCATGAAGCAGCTCCAGGCGTTCGCCGGCCTTGACCGGCTCGCCGCCCGAGGGCGGCACGTCGAACAGGCGGTGGGCGCTTTCGCGCGGGTCCACCTCGAGCAGCATCACACGCCGGCTCCGGGCGATCCGCCAGGCCAGCGCCGCCGCAACCGTGGTCTTGCCAACGCCACCCTTGCCGGTGACGATGACCAGTTCCAGATCGGGCGAGAGCATCATGTAATCTGAGCTTAACGCCGATGACCTTCATCATCACCGAACCATGTCGCGGCACGAAGGACGAATCCTGCGTGGAGGTCTGCCCCGTAGACTGCATCTACGATCGCGAAGACTGGGACACGCTGCTGATTCACCCGACCGAATGTATCGATTGTGCCCTGTGCGTGGATGTCTGCCCGGTCCAGGCGATTTACGCCGAAGCCAAGGTGCCCGAATTCTTCGAAGAATGGATTGATCGTAACTACGCGGCCTTCGGCGTCGCGAGAACGGAGCCGCCGGCGTGAAACGCGTCACTGCACCGGCGGGCCGTTCCCTTTTAGAGTGAACACGAACGGCCGGGGAGCCCGCGTTTGAAAGAGCCACGCCCAGAACAGCTGATCATTGTCGGGAACCGGACCGTCGCCCTGCCCGACGAGGTCACGGTCGTCGAGTGGTCGCTCGAACGCAACCGGATCCAGAACGCGAGGATCAAATCGATCCTGGGCTGCATTCGGATGCTGGACGAGGTTCTGGACAGCAATTATGCGATCCTCCATTGTTCTCCCGATCGCTTGCAGGAGATCTGGCGCCGGGTGCGGGAGATCGTCGACGCGATTCGCAACCACCTCGGACCGCTCCTGGACGAGCCGTCGGTCGTGCCGAGGCTGGAAGAGGCGCGCCGCGAGACCCGTGCTTCTTTCGAGATTCTGGCCGGCACCACTCTCAGCACCATAGACCGGCACTCTGCCCAGCTCCCGAAGGACGGCTTGGTCGGAATGCGCAAGCTCCTCTGTGTGACGATCGGGAAGCTCCATGCGTTTCTTCAGGAGACCTTCGGCCGGCTCATGGAGGCCGACCCGCGGAGCAAGTTCGATCGAGACTACTTTCTCTCCCGGCGCTTTCCGCGAGACGTCGAAGAGGCCGAGTGGCTCTACCGCGGCGTCGCCAACCTCGCCGACTACGTGCGCGAAGTTCGCCAGGAGTCGACCGACACGATCTTGCCCATGATCAAGCGGCTTCAGAAAGAGCAGGTGCTGCCGTCGGAAACCGCCTGGACGAGCATGCGCGATTTCGTGGAGCTTCTGCGCGACCTCGCCACCAAGCTCAACGAGATCCTGGCGCTCCGGGGCATTCGATTCGACGAGATGGAGCTCCTCGACCTCTACGCCCGGCAGTTGCCGGCCAAGTTTCACCAGCTGACGGCCCTTTACCAGGCCGGGCGAGACGTCAGCGAGCGCATCAAGGCCACGACGCCGGCGTCGTGGCCGCAGCGTGAGCAATCGGTCACCGACCTGCTGCACGTTCATGCCGGCATTGGGGCTCAGCTCGGCGAGCTCGCCGGAGCCATTCACGACATGGTCCTCGATCTGGAGGCCTTTCTGCCCATCTGGTACCGGAGCATCGGCGAGCGGCGAGCGCTCCTTCTGTACAGCTCGCAGTCGACGTGGGTAGACCTCACGGCAGACAACCGCCCTCAGGTCGAAGCCTCGAGCGGCTGAGAGCGCGGCGGCGTGAAGGCCGGCCTCAAGAAAGCAGCAGATACAGGATGGTTGCCCCGAGCAAAAGGGCGAGCACGATCCAGACCGGCTTCGGGATCAGGTCTTTGGCGACTTCCTTGGCCACGTTCGCGGCGAACTCGGCCTGGGACGGGGCCGCCGTGGGAGCCCGCGAAGCCGTGGTTGCTTCGGTCGTACCCGCGCCCCCGAGCACGGTGTTGAGCCCGCCGAGGCTTTGCCTGATGATGGCCTTCGCCGAGCTGTCGAGCAAGCGCTGACCGACGCCCGCTATCCGGCCGCCGATCTGAGCGTCGCCCGCGTAGGTCATCCGGGTCTTGTCCTCCGCCGGGCTGATCGCGACGTGCGCCGTCGCCTGGACGAAGCCCTGGGCGCCCTGGCCATTGACCTTCATGTCATAGCTATGGGGCGCATCGATGTTCTCGAGCTCGATCCGCCCCTTGAAACGCCCCTGCACCGGTCCGACCTTGATGTTCAGCTCGCCCTCGTACTCGTTGTCTCCGACCAGCTCGAGCTTCTCGCAGCCGGGCATGGTGGCAGCCAGGACCTCGGGATCCATCAGCCCTTTCCAAACGTCCGCGGGAGATGCGTCAAAGGTGTATTCACCGGCGACCTTCATGAACGGTGTCCTCCTGTCAGCGATGTCGGCGAGTTGCGACCGACGCGGCAAAGTACCACAGCTCCCGCACACAGTCGCGCCGAAAGACCCCGTCATGTCGCAACTTTCTGTCAGGAATCGAGTGCCAGCGGTAATGGTACTTACAGAGGAAGCGGTGAGAGGAAGAACAGGATGAAATCCACTCGACAAGACCGGATCGTAGCGATCCTCTACCTCACAGCGGGTCTGGGGTTGGTCTGGCTTCTGCTGGAAGCGGGCTTGAGCTTCGCGGGCCGATAGGAGTTGCTGAGCCTCTTTCGCGCCGGCAGCTCGGCCAGAGCATCGCCCAGCGCCCGAAGCGACTCGAGATTGTGAATCGGCAAGAAGTCATCGATGAACGGCAGGGCCCCCACCATGCCTTCGACCAGCGGCTCGTAGCCGGGCCGGCCGACGTGAGGGTTGAGCCAGATGAGCCGATGCGAACGATGATGCAGATGCCGCATCTCGCGACGTAGGACCGAGACGTCGCCACGCTCCCAGCCGTCGCTAACGATAATGACGACCGCGCCGCGACGCAGCACGCGCCGCGCCCAATGGCGATTGAAGACTCCCAGGCTCTCGCCGATGCGGGTGCCTCCGGACCAGTCCAGAATCTCGGCCGACGCATCTTCCAGAGCTCGATCGACGTTGCGAATGCGAAGGGAGGACGTGATGCACGTCAGTCGCGTGCCGAAGACAAAGCATTCGACGTCGCCGGCGCCGAAGCCGTGCAAGGCACCGTAGAAGAACTGCAGGATGATGCGCGAGTACTTCTCCATCGAGCCGCTGATGTCCGCCAGAAGAACTATCGGCCGGCGCTTGGTCTTGCGCCGGCGCCGCGCCAGGCGCAAGGGCGTTCCACCGTGCCGAGCGGCCTCTCGCAGGACTCGCCCGAGGTGAAGGCGCGTCCCACGCGAGTCTGCGCTCCAGCGCCGCGTCCGCCTCAGGCTGGCCCGCCACCGCATCTCCAGAATGAGGCGGCGCAGCTCCTCCAGCTCGGCAGCCGACATTTCGGAGAAGTCCTTGCGCTGCAGGACTTCCAGGTCGCTGAACGTCTGGGCCCGTTCGCGGAGGTCGATCTCGGCGTCGGCCTGTCCTGAGGCGGCCGCCAAATAGTCGACTCTGCCCAGGGGGCGGAGTCTGTCCCGATCGCGTCGAGGCTGGGGCGTCGTGCTCTGGCCCTTGGCCGAAGCGGCAGCGGAATCGGAGCCTCGCGAGCGCCAGAACCGATTGAAGAGCAGCTCGAACAACTCGAGCTCCTCTCGCCGATTGACCAGGAAGGAGCGCGCCGCATGAAACACCTGATCGCGGCTGCCGACGTCGACCAGCTCGAGAGCCCGCGCAAAGTCGAGCGACTGGCTGTGAGTCACCGGAAGGCCGGCGGCCCGCAGAGCCCGTCCGAACAGCAGGAGGTTGGCCAGAATCGGCCTCGCCCCCTCCGTCCGGCTAGCCAAGGGCCTGTTCGAGGACGCCGGGGGCCTCGGCCTTGAGCTTGTCGACGTCGTCCTGGTACTTGAGTAGCAGGCCTAGGGTCGAAACCACTGCGTCGGGCGTCAGCTCGCGAGTGTTCAGGTGCTCGAGCGCCGCCGCCCAGTCCAGCGTCTCCGCCACGCCGGGGAGCTTGTAAAGGTCCTGCTCGCGCAGCTTCTGAACGAAGGCGACGACGTCACGGCTCAGCCGCTCCTCGATCTGCGGCACTTTGCGCCTCACGATCTCGATCTCTTTCTCCAGCGAGGGATAGTCGATCCAGTGATAGACGCAGCGCCGCTTGAGTGCGTCGTGAATCTCACGCGTGCGATTGGAGGTGATCACGATCATCGGCCGGTGCTCGGCGTGCAGGGTCCCGATCTCGGGAATGGTGATCTGGAAGTCGGACAGGAGCTCGAGCAGAAAGCTCTCGAACTCCTCATCGGCCCGATCCAGCTCATCGACCAGGAGAACCGGCGCGCTGTCGTGGCTCTGGTCGATGGCTTGAAGCAGGGGCCGCTTGAGCAGGAAGTCCTCGGTGAAGATGTCTTTGGTGGTCGAGACGGCCGGCCTCGGGGAGCCCTCGGCACCGCCCCGTCGAGCCTGGATCTCGAGCAGCTGCCGCGGGTAGTTCCACTCGTAGACGGCCTGACTGATATCCAGCCCCTCGTAGCACTGCAGGCGGATGAGCGGCGTGTCGAAGACGCGGCTCAGGACCTTGGCGACCTCGGTCTTGCCGACGCCGGGCTCGCCTTCGAGAAACAGCGGCTTGCCCATCTCGAGAGCCAAAAAGAGGCTGGTCGAGAGGCCGGTGTCGGCGATGTACTCGTGCTCGGCGAGCGCCCGGGCGGTCGTCTCGACCGAATCCAATCGAATGCGCATGGCAAGCAAGGCTACCATTCGCCCGGCGAACAAAAGAGCGCCACGAGGAGCCGAGTCACCGGACCCGGCTCCCCTTTGACCGTATCGGTGGATCGGCCGGACTCTATTCGTCGCCGGGTCTGACGGCGGACTTGTAGTGGACCACCATCACGATGCTCTCGAAATGGGTCTCGGGCTCGAAGTCCTCGGCGAAGCTCTGCTGAATCTCGGCTAGCTCCTCCTCAGAGCGCTCCGCGGCCTGCGCCGCTTGCGCCGCCCGCACCGCATCCCGCGTCGCCAGACTCGGCATGGTGTACCAGCTGCCGTGTGTCCAGGAGTAGTCACCGGGCACCTCGTGGGTGAACAGCCCATATCCCATGACCGTGCCGTCGGCCGCCAGGCCTTCATAGAGGGGCGCCGCCACTTTGTCCCAGAGTTCCAGGGCGTTCGAATCGTGCCCGGGCTTGACCTTGTAATAGCCGAGGCGCAGATAGGCGGGGCGCCCGTTTCCGGGCTTGCCGCGGAGACCGCGGTGAATCGCGTCGGAGTGCGAGCCCGGTACCACGTTCTGATCCCATTCCGCCTCGGTGGCGGCGCGCTCCTCGGCGCTCATCGACTGCATCGAGGCCATGAAACCGGCCATGAATTTGTCGACGCCGCTCCAATCGGCGAATGTCACCCACTCGGCGTGCGAGTACGGGTCGTTGCCGTGGTGGACGATGGGCATGCCCACGCCCCACTCGAGAACCGCGCCTTCCTCAACCAGCCTGTCGAGCAAAGGTGCGTCGTGTTTGACCAGCATCTGGACCAGCGCTTCGCCCTGGCCGGGCTGGGCCTTGAGCAACGAGACCCAGATCACCGGTCCGTCCTGGGCAAGGCCGGCGGCCGGCAGCAAGAGGACGGCGGCGAGCGCCACGAGTAGATAGTTTCGCTTCATCTATGACTCCTTTCAACCGGATCGACTCCGGCGATGTGGTTTCGAGCCCGGGGTCACCCGGGCGGGCGAGCATGCAGAGCAGGCCAGGCTATGGCGATTGCCATGGCAACCGCCGGAAGGCGCCACTCAGAATGACTTGCGGAGCATTCTAGCTCAACGTCGGCCAGCCCAATGTCGGGCAAACCAACCTCGGCCAGTCCAAGATCGATAGGCGGGATCGGCCGATCGAAGTATCCTCCCCCGATGAGCGCAGTGACGAAGGCGGTCATCCCCGCCGCCGGCCTGGGAACCCGCATGGAGCCGGTCTCGCGCGTCGTCCCCAAGGAGCTCCTGCCCGTGGGCAGCAAGCCCGCTATTCAATGGGTCATCGAGGAGGCCGCCGCGGCCGGGCTCACCGAGCTCGCGATCGTGCTGAGTCCCACCAAGGGACTCCTTTTCGAGTACCTCGCCGACGGCGGCCTCGACTCCGAGCTCGGTGTTCGCTTTCAGTACGTAACGCAAGACGTGCAGCGAGGCCTCGCCGACGCGATGTGGCAGTGCCGTGACTTCACCGATGGCGAGCCCTTTGCGCTGCTTCTGCCGGACAACGTCCTGCTATCCCGCGAGCACAGTCTCTCGCGCATGGTGAGCCTCTACGCAAGAAACGGCCGAGACGTCATCGGCGCGCTCGAGCTCGACCATTCCCACAGCGGCCAGTTCGGCAACTGCGGTCTGATCGACTTCGAGCGCAAGGCTGCGGGCGTGCTCGAGATCTCGCACTTGCGTGACAAGAGGCCCGGCCGGCTGGCGATCGAAGAAGGCGCGACCGTTGTCCGAGCCTGCGGCCGCTACATCTGTCACGCCCAGGTCTTCGAGTACATGAAGCGGTTTCGGCCCGGTGGCGATAACAACGGCTCGCAGGCCGAGCTCGACGAAGTACCCGTTTATCAAGCGATCATCGAGGAGAAGGGCGCGCTCGGATGCCTGCTGTCCCTGCCGCTCTTCGACGTGGGTTACCCCGCCGGCTACGCCGCCGCCAACGGCTATTGGGCCCGTCACCTGGCCCCGAGCCCAACCGATTAGAGACCGGGGACAGTCACTACCCCTCGCAGCCACTACCCCTCCGGTAGCTACTGAATAGTAGGGACCGTCACTGGTGACTGTCCCCAAACTTCAAATACTTGAAGAAAGGTTGCCGCCAACTGCCACTCGTGCGCGCATCCACGAACGCAGACAAAACCACAGGAACGCCGCAATCACCAAAGTGAACATGCCGACGACGGATGTGTTCAGGGACTCGCCGAGGCCCAGCACCACGAGTGCCGGGTTGACCGCGCCGTGGTCAAAGATCGCGTTGGCTCCTCTGTAGAGCCCGACCCACTGGCCCAGGAAGCCGAAGATCGCGGTCAGGCTGCCCCAGAACAAGATGGCATCGATGCTGCGGCCGACCGCGGCGGCGCGCTCACCGCTGCGAAGCGCCAAACGCACGGCATTGATCAGGGTGAGACTCAGAATCACCAAAGCCAGCGCGGCTTGCAGGAAAATGAAGGGGCCCGCTTCGGATAGGAACTTGATCATAATCGTCTCCTTGATCGTCCGGAATCATTGTGCGAGGAGGGCGTTGACTTCACGACGCTCGAAGCGTGCCACCAGGTTCGCCAGCAGAAACCACATCAGAGCCGTGAAGGTGGCGGTCGAGAGGCCCAGGATCACCATCGACGAGGTCGCCAAGAACCAGGTACCGGCCATCCTGAAGATCACCTCGGGAGCGCTTTCATAGGAGTTGTAGGCGAGCCAGCGCAGGTTGTAGAGATACCCGGACGCCGACACCGCCAAGGTAACCGCGGAAAGAAACAGCAAGGTATTCAGCCCCGAGCGTAGCCGGCGAACATCGGGCGGCTTTCTCAAGAACAGCTCGTAGAGCTTCCACATGCTGAAGGCGAAGGCGGCGACCGCCAGAGCAACGATCGGCCACACGAACGGACTGACCATGTAGAAAAACCGCTCTTCCGTCGCGACCTTGCCGACGAGCAGAATCACCGCCAGCACCCAGATCACGAGCAGCGCCTTCTCCCACAGCGTTCCGACCTGTCGAGCTGCTCGATCGGAGAGCCGAGCCCCCGACTCATGAATCCGGGCCAGGTGCTTGAGCGCCTCGTCGGAAGCTACGAACGCCTCCTCCGCACTCTGCGCGGCCGCGGCCTCGTCAAGGCCCCGGCTCAGGTGATGTTGATAAAGATCCTCCAGGTCTCCGGCCATCTCCAGCAGGATCCGCGACTTTGTCGGCTGGGGCAGATCCAGCTCGGCACTGACCTGTCTCAGAACTTCGGCGAATCGACTCATGACTTTGCCTCCTCGACGATCGAAAAGAAACGGGAAAAGAAGCCTCGCCAGGCCTCGACTCGCTCGGCCAGGCGCTTCCGCCCGGCTCGAGTCAAGGCGTAGCGCTTGCGCTTGCGCTTGCTCTGTTCATCCAACCATTCCCCTTGAATGAGACTCTCGAGCTCGAGCCGGTGCAGAATCGGATAGAGGGTCCCGTGTTTGAAGCGAAAGGCGCCATCGCTTCTCTCCTCCAGCTCCAGGGCCAACTGGTAGCCGTGATGTGGCCCCGACGAGAGGATGGCCAGAATCAGCGCCTGGTGGCAGTCGCGAGATAGGTTCTGGATCTCGACCGTGGCTTTTGGGGCGTGCATGGATTACCTTTCGAGTCTCTATATATCGAATCTAGATATATAGTACTCCGATATATACCCCTTGTCAAGCGCTTCCGGCCAATCCCCCCTGCGCCGCTTACCGTCGGCGGTGACTGTCCCCGATACCCTTCCGGTCCCTCGATACTCAGTCTCCTGGATCGATGGGCTCGAGGGCGGCGCCCTCGCCGAATCCGGAGACGAAGGTCGCGCAGGACCGACCGAAGGCGCGCTCGAAGTCACGCCAGAGACGACGCTCGACCTCGCCGGCGGCGTCGGCCTCGACCAGCGCGATAACGCAGCCGCCGAAGCCGGCACCGCTCAGGCGCGCGCCGTAGCAGCCCGGCGAGGACCAGGCGGCATGGGCCAACGCATCGAGCTCGGGAATCGAGACCTCGTACAGGTCCCGGGAGCTCTGGTGAGACTCACGCATCAATTCGCCGAACCGGAGCAGATTTCCGCTTCGAAGCGCTTCGGCGCCGTCGAGCACACGGCGGCATTCCCCCACCGCGTGGCGCGCGCGCTTGCGCAGGGTCGACGACAGCGCCGCCCCGTGCTGCTCCAGATCGGCGAGGGTGACGTCGCGCAAGGTCCTAATCCCCGGCAGAAACTCGCGCAGCCGCTCCACCGCCCGCCGGCATTCGTCGGGGCGGCTGTTGTAGTCGGAGTCGACCAGCGTGCGGCGAACCCCGGTGTCGGCAACCACGATGGCAACCTCACCGGGCAGCGGGACCTGCTCGAAGCTCAAGTCGCGACAATCCAGCAAAATCAGATGCCCGGACCGGCCGTGGATCGAGGTGAACTGGTCCATGATTCCGGAGCGTACGCCGAGATAGTCATTCTCGACGCGACGCCCCACTCGGGCGCGCTCGACGCCGCCGATCGTGATGCCGGCCGCCGCCTCCCAGGCCATCAGAAAGGCGACCTCGACCGCCGCCGAGGAGCTGACGCCGGCACCGATCGGCAGGTCACTGGCGAAGGCCGCCTCGATCGGCGGCACCTGATGCCCGGCTCTCGCCAGGGCCCAGGCAACGCCTCGCGGAAGATCGAGCCAGCTCGAGCTCCCGCCCTGGTGCTCGATGTCCCTCTCCGCGACCGGCACAGGCAACCACTCGGCGTCGAGCTCGGCATCCGCGCCCGACTCCGCGCCCGCGTCGATGTCGAGGGCTCGAATCACCGAGGTCTTCCTCTCTCCCCCGGCTGCGGCACGACACGCTAGCCAAACCGAACGATCGAGAGCCCCCGGCAGCACCCAGCCTTCGCTGTAGTCGATATGGGCTCCGAGGATGTTGGCCCGGCCCGGCGCCCGAACCAGCCACTCGGGCTCGCCGCCGAAGCGAAGCCGAAAGCCTTCCAGCACACGCGACCGCGCATCCATCCTGACGCCGACCATAAGGCCGATAGAATAACCAACGACGACCATGTTGGAAGGAGCGAGCTCGAGCAGGCTGGTCCGAGTTCTCGAGCCGGTTTGCGCCGGCCTGCTGGGCCTGTTGACACTCAACGCGGCTTTCGAGCTCTTCGCCTGGACGCTCTGGCGCAGGTCTTTTGCCGCGATCGAGGAAATCCAAGGCGTCTTGGTGGTCTGGCTGGCGCTTCTGGCCGCCGCCTATTGCCTGGCCGAAGGTCTTCACCTCGCCGTCGATCTCGTCGCCCGTAGCCTGCCCGCTCGCTGGCAACCGACGCTGGCGCGGGCTCCCGGCGTTGCCAATGCGGCGTTCGGAGTCCTGCTCGCGATCTACGGCGCGCGCCTGGTCCTCGCTGTTCAAAACACGCTACCGGGGACCGGATGGAGCGCATCGGTCCATTACCAGCCCGCGGTCGTCGCCGGGGGCCTGATCGCCTGGCTCGGCTTGCAACAGGCGATCTCCGGCGCCAGCGGAGCCAGCGCACGACCGGCAGACGCCGCGCTGCCGCCGGTCGAATGAGCGACCCCGCACTCGCGCTCCTGGTTTTCGGCTGCTTCGCGCTCCTGCTGGTCCTCAGGGTACCGGTGGCCTTCAGCCTCGGACTCTCGGCCTTCGTCTTCTTCTTCGCTTCGGGACTCCCGGCGCTCTCGGTGGTCCAGAAGATCGCGACCCAGATCGCCGAGCCGACGCTGCTCGCGATTCCGTTCTTCATCCTATGCGGCGAGATCATGAGCACCGGCGGGATGGCCCGCCGGCTGGTCGACCTCGCCAACGCGTTGATCGGCTTCGTACGCGGAGGCCTGGCGATGGTCAACGTCATGGCCTCGCTGTTCTTCGGCGGCATGTCGGGCTCGAGCGTCGCCGACACCGCGTCCATCGGACCGGTTTTGATACCGACGATGGCCGAGCGCGGCTACGATCGTGACTTCTCGGTCGCCGTGACGGTCGCCTCGTCGACCCAGGGCATCATCCTGCCGCCCTCTCACAACGCCATCCTCTACTCACTGGCGGCGGGAGGCACGGTCTCGATCCAAGCCCTTTTTCTCGCCGGCTATGTGCCGGGAATCCTGGTCGGATTGTCTTTGATGATCCTCTCGGCGTGGGTGGCGAAGCGCCGCGGCTACCCGAAGGGCAAGAGCTTCAGCCTTCGACATGCCCTGCGCGCCGCCGCCTCCGCGCTGCCGGCACTGCTCACTCCGTTCATCATCCTCGTGCCGCTCACCCTGGGCTGGGCGCCGGCCCATCAGTCGGCGGTGATCGCGGTGGTCTGGTCGGTGATGGTCTCGTCGTTCGTGTATCGATCGCTCGACCTGCGCGCCTACGGCGGCATCCTGCGCCGCGCGGTCCGCACCTCCGGCATGGTGATGATCCTGATCGGCGCGGCCGCGGCCTTCGGTGAGGCACTGACGTACCTGCACGTGCCGCGACTTCTGGCCGAGTGGCTGTCGGCCCTGCCGGCGAGTCGAGTCGCGCTTCTGCTGATTCTCAATGTCCTCGTGCTCGCCCTGGGTGCGATCATGGACATGGCGGCGCTGATCGTGATCCTGACGCCGATTCTGCTGCCGGTCGCCGAAGGCCTGGGACTCGATCCGATCCAGTTCGGAATCATCCTGCTCCTGAATCTGGGGATCGGGCTGTGCACGCCGCCGGTGGGCAGTACACTCTTCGTCGGATGCGCCATCGGCAAGACTTCGATCGAATCGACCTCTCGGGCTCTGGTGCCGTTCTATCTGGTCATGATCGTCGTCCTGCTACTGGTCACTTTCATTCCCGAGCTCTCGTTGTGGCTTCCCGACTGGATCGCTCGGAGCACCTAGAGACGGGCGCGGATCAATGATTCGTCTCGGGCTGGCCAGCCTGATCGGATTCGGCAGCCTGATGACCGCTCTGGGACTTGGGGGTTGCTCCCCGACCGCGCAGGATGGGCCCGAGTCCTGGGTGCTCTCGAACGTCCACATCGAGACCTACCCCACCGCTCGCGGTCTGGTCCGGTTCGCCGAGCTGGTAGCCGCCGATCCTACGCTCGCCCGCCGCGTCGAGCTCGACCTGCAGCTCGGGGGCGTTCTCGGCAATGAAAAAGAAACGCTCGAGAAGCTGCGGTTCGGCGCGCTTCAGATGGTCTGCGCCTCGGCGGCGCCGCTTCAGGAATTCGCGCCGGTCGCGGGCGTGCTGGCCCTGCCGTTCCTGTTCCGTGACAGCGGCCATCTCTGGACAGTCCTCGAGGGTGAGATCGGCGACGAGATCTCGGCCGGTCTGATCGAGGCCGGATTCGTACCGCTCGCCTGGTACGACGCCGGCGCGCGCTCCTTCTACAACCGCACGCGACCGATTCACCGGCCCAAAGATCTTGTCGGGCTCAAGATCCGCGTCCAACGCTCGGAGATGATGCGGGACCTGGTCGAGTCGTTGGGAGCCTCGCCCGTGGCCCTCGGCTTCAAGCAGGTCTACACCAGCCTCCACACCGGGGCGATCGATGGTGCCGAAAACAACTTGCCGTCGTATCGATCGGAGCGCCATTTCGAAGCCGCCGGCTTCTACTCGGCCGACCGCCACGCCATCATCCCCGACGTGGTGCTGGTCTCCCGCGAGCGCTGGCAGGAGCTATCGGTCGATGAGCAGAAGGCCCTGCGCGCGGCGGCCGAAGCTTCGGCCCTAGCTCAGCGGCGGTTCTGGGCCGACTACCGCAAGCAGGCCGCGCAAGCGGTCACCGAGGCCGGCTCGGTGATCAACGAGGTCGACGATCCCGAGGCCTTTCGCCAAGCCGTCGAGCCGGTCTACGACAAGCACGCCGGCCGCTACGGCGACCTGGTCGAGCGCATCCGCTCGAAGCGCTAACTCACCTCCACGACGCGAAGCCGTCGAGGTCGATCGAGCCCGATGCCCCGGCGAGGGATCCGGCGACGACTCCCCAATCGATCGTATCGACCCGGCGAGTGCCGTTGACCAGGCCGGTAAGCTCGCCGGAGGCCGCGCCATCCAGAAAGAGCGCCAGCGCGCCGGTTCCCGCTCCGGCCCGCCACTCGAGCCGCACGCGGTGCCAGCCCGCGCCGATCGCCGCCTCCTGACCGGACAAAGTCGCCGCAACCGAGCCGTCGTCTCGTCGAGCCTCGAGCAGGGCCTCGTGGCCGCCGGCACCGTCCGACTGCAGAACCATCCGGAAGCTCACCTCGCCGGTCGCCGACCGAGCGACCAGGGCTTCGAGGCGGTCTGCCCCGCCGAGCGTCAGACCGTCGAGGCGCATGTCGAATTCGGCGGTGTACGCGGTCTCGCCGCCCGGAGACGTGTCTCGTATCCAGGCGAGCGGTGTGAGAAGCGGGTCGATCTCGACGGTCAGGTCGGCGCTCGTAATAAAGTCCTGCCCAAGTGCAATCGCCTCCCCGGCCCGGAGGGTCGCCCCGGGTGCGACGACTTCTACGCCCTGCACCAGGAGCTCGCGGCAGGCTTCATGAGCTCCCTGGAGGGTGGTGGTCGGCGGCTCGATGGTCACGAAATCCGCCGCCGCGCAGCTGGTCCCGGCCTTGGCCCGCAGACCGCGCGTGCCGACTCTCGCCGCGTCGCTCAGAACCTGGAGCGATCCGATTCGGGTCCGGCTCCAGGCTGAGACATCTCCGGATTCGAACCCATCGGCGAAGATCCCCTGCTCGCTCGGCGGCGGCAGGGCGGCGAGCTCGGACGCCGAAAGCGCGCGATCGTAGACCCTGACGTCGTCGAGTCTGCCCTTCCAGGGCTTGCTCGTCGGCTCGGTCGGGTTGCCTCCGATCCACACCGGCACCGCCGGGCTCACACTGAGACTGCCCGTTTTCGCCGTGCTGCCGACCGACACGCCGTCGAGGAAGAGCTCCATAGTCTCCGTGTCCGGGGCTCCGTCGTAGACCGCCGCGACGTGTATCCAGACGTTCTCGGGCAGGTCGCCGCTCGAGGCGATCAGGGTCGTGGTCGTGCCGCCGGTTTTCAAACGAAACCGGAGCCGGCTCCCCCCGCCACCCGAGATCGTGCTCAACATGAAGTAGTGGTCGGCCTCGGCGGTACCGGTGGACTTCGAGAGGATGCGGCAATCGTTCGACGAGCAATTGGCCAGGTTCTCGGCGTAGACCCAGGCGGCAAGGGTCAGGGCCGAGCCCGAGACGTCAAAGCTGCCGGCGTCGACGTAGTCGTTCGAGCCATCGAAGGCGAGGGCCGAGCCCGACGGCTCCGCGCTCCATTGGGGCCCGTTGGTCAAGAAACCGGTGTGGCCGCCGCCCGAGGCGTCGATCGCGACCGTCCCCTCGCCCTCGTCGAACGGCCACCAGGCGACCAGGCCGGCCGTCGGATCGCCCGCGCCGAGCGCGAAGGGCGCGGTCGAGCCCGGGACGACCGGATTCCCGGCCAGATCCTGGACGGCGTTGACCGTCAGGAGGTAGTCGACGCCCGAGGTGAGAGCCGTAGTGGTCAGCGTGACCGCCTGCTGGTTGGCGGCCAGCACGGCGCCGGTCACAGCAACGCCATTCGAGATGGCGTAGTTGGCCGCGTTCTGGGCCGTTACCGCTTCCAGCGGCTCGCTGAAGTCGACCACGACTCGGGTTGGAATGCCGTGCGCCGAAACCGACGCGATCGCCGGCGGGGTCGTATCGATCATCGGGCCATCGTCGATCGCCAGGTTCTCGTAGATCACCAGACTTCGCTTGGTCCAGCCGACCGAGACGATGTCAAGATCTCGGTCGAGGTCCATGTCGACCAGGATGGTGCCGTCATGATGATCGACGGCCGCCGAGGTCCCACTATCGACCACGTGGGTGGTCCAGGCCGTTCCGGTGCCGTTGTTGGCGTAGATCGAGACCTCGCCGCTGCCCTGGTGAGCGCCACCGACGACATCGATGTCGCCGTCGCCGTCGACGTCCCGGGCGTCGACGCTGAAGTAGTCGAAGTCGGTGGCGATGGCGTGCTCGGTCCAGGTGCCGCCGGCGCCGTCGTTCTCGCCCCAGACCAGAGTCGAGGCGAACTCGACTCCGATCACCACATCCAGATCGCCGTCATCGTCGAGATCGGCCAGGACCACCCGATCGGGTACGCCGCCACCGCTCAGGGTAATGCCGCTCTGGGTCGAGAAGACCCCGCCGGCGTCCTGCCGCAGCCAGGACGTGCCGAGATGGATGTCGAGGTCCCCGTCGCCGTCCAGATCACCAGTGGGAACCTGCTCCTGATTGGTGGTAGCACTCAGAACGGTCAGCGGCCAGGCGGCCGTTGTCGGGTCATCGGGGATCGAGAGCATGGCGGTGCCCGAGCCGCCGTTGTGCCACGAGAGAATGATTTCCTCCTGGCCGCCAGCGATCACCTGATGGAGGCTGACGCCCTGGAGAAAGTCGCCCGCGGTTGCCATGTTGGTGATGTCGAAGTTGGTGAAGGTGCCCGTGCCGTCGTTGCGCGCCCAGGACAAGTCCTCGCCGCCAGGCTGGCCGTCGGTCCCGAAAACGTCTAGATCCCCGTCGTTGTCGAAGTCGTGGACAGCAGCGACGTTGTGGAGCGGCGCTCCGATCGACTGCCGCGTCCAGGCGCCGCCGAGGTTGCCCGGGTTCGGATACCACCAGCCGCCGGTTGCGAGGTCCAGCAGGCCGTCGCCGTTCAAATCCCGCCCGTAGACGAAGACCGCGTTCCACGGCAGCGAGGTCTCGAGGATGTGACGCTGCCAGGTACCGAGCGGCAGCGGTGACGTCGTGTTCTCCCACATCTCGATCACCGCCGAGTTGGGGGCGCCGTCATTCCAGTTGGCGCCAAAGATGTCGAGATCGCCGTCGCTGCCGATGTCGCCCACTCGAACATTGTGCGACCCCGACTCGGCCACAACCTGCTGCGACCACGAAGTGCCGTTCGACTCGTTGAAGTAGATCGAAACCTCGTCCGGATCGGACGACTGATGCATCTCGGCCGTCACCAGATCGAGATCGCCGTCGTGGTCCATATCGGCGGTCTTGAAGGTATGAAGGAAGGTCACCGACGGATCGATCGGATGCTCGACCCAGGGACCGGCCACCGGATCGATGGCCTCGTACCAGGACAAACGGCCCGCGCTCTCGGACGGACCGAGAACGACGTCCAGGTCGCCATTGCCATCGATGTCCGCGATGGTCACACCTACGTCGCTCGCCCAGTTGGTGTCGATGGTGTGCGAGGTCCAACTCGTCGGCGTCCCCTGGCGGACCCAGAATCCGTTGTGGGCGACATCGAGGTCGCCATCGCCGTCGAGGTCCCCCAGGGCCGTACCTTCGCCGGCGGCCGACGGCAGCGAGACCCTGGTCCAGACGTTGGCAGGACCCTGGCGCCAGAAGGACGTATCGTTGCCGTTCTTCTTTCGCGACACGACGTCCAAGTCCCCATCCGGCTCCATGTCCGCAACTTCGACGTCGTGATGGTTGGCTCCCGCCACGCCGATCGTATGCTCGGTCCAGGTCGCGGTCCTCGGATCGAAGCCGGGCCGCGGGTTTTCGTACCACTTGATGGCGCTCGAATCCGGGATCACGACATCGAGATCCCCGTCGCCATCGATGTCTCCGACCTGCATGTCGGTGGTCCAGGACCCGGACGCCCGAATCGTGTGCTTCGTCCACGTTGGGTACTCGTACCAGAACATGCCCGCGCCGCTGGAGCTGGCCGCTACGGCGTCTAGAAAGCCGTCACCGTCGATGTCGCCCAGGGTCTTGCAGTGAGGGTTCGTCGGATTGGACGAATCAATGACTACGTTGCTGAACGCCAGGGCGGCCTCGAGAGACGAGACGAGCGCCAGCGAGGCGGCGACGCCGACCATCAACGCGAGAAACAAGCGGCCCGAGGCCACAAACCGAGACATCCGCCATAGGTCTACTACGGCCGGGGAGATGCCGGCAATGTTTTCCGCCACACCCCCTCTACGCGATCTTGATGTGCCAGGGCTCGTGGCGCACGCCGAATGGATTCTTCGGCGTGTATCGAATGCCGACGTATCCGAGATCGATGAGCTTGCGGTATTCGTCGGTCTCGCAGAAGGACTCGGTGAAGTTGTCGAGGCCGAAACCGACCTTGCCCAGGTCGAAATCTCCGCGAGCGTGGAATGAGTAGCCTGGCGGGGCCAGAGAACGCGACGCTTGCGAGAGATTGCCGTTCGTCACGACGGCCTTGGCGAGAAAGAGCTGATACTGCTTGACCAGCCCACGGACACCCGAGGTCAACGTGATGCTGTCGCCGATGTCTTTGCGGATGCGCCGGAACTTGTCGACCGGCTCGCCCTTGAGAAGATAGTGACCGCTGCCGGCGATCTTGACGACATCTTTCCTCGGTATCGCCGAGGTCAGATCGTGGATGACCTTTTCGCCGAAGAAACCGTAGCGAGTGGCGTCCGCGAAGAACAGCCCCTCGCGGTAATCCAGCTCCGCGCGCGGGAACTCTCCGATCTCGGGGAAGTTGCCGGCGAAGCTCAGCATCTGATCGAACGACAGCAGGTTGAAGTTGCCGTGCCCCACCAGCTGCTGCGTTCGCCCGATGCGCGCGACCACCGAGAGCAGGGTCTGAAAACGGGCTTCTTCCACCAGGAAGTCATCCTCGTAGGCGCGGTCGAAGTCCTTGGTCTTCTCGAGGCGCGAAACCCTGGGCGCCGCGCCTTCGTCGGTGACGGGGTCGACGACCGGGGGGCGGGGGGGGCTCCGCAGGGCGGAATCGAGCCAGTAGCGCAGTGCACCCGCCGGATTCGCCCCTCCGACCCAGTAGCGCGCCCCGGCGGCCGCGGTAAGACCAAGTGGTATGGCTTTGAGAAACGCCCTTCGATTCACCCCGGGAACTCCATTCGCGAGAATCACGCTGAATGTCGCTAAAGTCCGATCAATACACTATTATCACACGCGCGGAGCCCGCTCTGTGAAGCGCTCCGCAGCCGCATTACGAACTCTGCGAGTCGGCTTCGGCCACGCCCCGCACGGGCCTTCCTCGACCCCGAAAATGATCAAGTATCACTTACATTATTACTGTCTTTCGTTGCAGCATTTTCGGCGCTCCCTGTGAGCCTTTTCACAGCGGTTCAGGCCGGATCTTTTTAGTCTGAGGACGTCATGAGGGGATCTGGCACCGACCGACTGCGACTACTCGGGCTCGCCAGCGCCTGCTTGGCTGGCCTCGTCCTTGCCGGTGGGGTTGCGCTGTCCGCGGATTCCTTGCCGTTCTTGGTCAAAGACATCAACGCGTCCGGAACTTCGTCGCCGACCGAGCTCGTGGAAATGGGGGGCCTTACCTACTTCGCAGCCGACAACGGTGTCAACGGCGTCGAGCTCTGGAAATCCAACGGCACCACTCAAGGTACCGTTCTGGTCAAAGACATCTGCCCGGACGCTTGCAGCTCGGGGCCGAGCCTGCTGACGGTCGTCAACGGCAACGTCTTTTTCAGAGCCGACAATGGTGTCCATGGCCAGGAGCTCTGGAAGAGCAACGGCACCGCCGGCGGGACAGTGCTGGTCAAGGACATCGTACCCGGTGCCGGCAGCTCCGGACTGGCGTTCCTGGAGGCGGCGGGCAGCACCCTGTTTTTCAGAGCGAATGACCCGGTCTTCGGAAACGAGCTGTTCAAGAGCAACGGCACAGCGGCCGGCACAGTGCTCGTCAAAGACCTCGCACCCGGCTCCGGCAGCAACATCAGCTCCATCACGGCGATGGGAAGCAGCGTCTACTTCTCGGCGGGTGTCAGTCCCTACGGCAGTGAGCTCTGGAAGAGCAACGGCACCGCCGCCGGTACCGTACTGGTCAAGGACATCAACACCGGCGCCGGCTCCTCCATCCCACACGAGCTCACTGCTGTCGGTAACACGCTTTTCTTCGCGGCCTGGACCTTCAGCGGCATCGAGCTGTGGAAGACCGACGGCACCACCGGCGGGACTCTGGGGGTCAAGGATATCTACCCGGGGCCAGGCTCGTCCGCCCCCTCGTCACTCGTCGCCCTGGGCAACGAGCTTTTCTTGGTGGCCAATGACGGAGCCACCGGTAGCGAGCTCTGGAAGAGCGATGGCAGCCTCGCGGGCACTGTCCGGGTCAAGGACATCCGCCCCGGAGCCGCCGCTTCGAGCCCCACGCACCTCACGGTCGCCGGAAGCCTGCTCTATCTTGCCGCCGATGATGGACTCGTCGGCCACGAGCTCTGGCGCTCGAACGGCACCGGTGGCGGGACCTATCTGATTCGTGACATCAACCCGGGCGCGGCGGGTTCCGGGATTTCCGAGCTGAAGAGCGTCGACGACATGCTCTACTTCGTCGCCGATAACGGGCTGGCCGGCAGCGAGCTCTGGAAGAGCAACGGTACAGCCGGGGGAACCGATATCGTGGACGATCTCATCCTGGGGGCGACGGGCTCGAGTCCCACCGAGCCGACCGCGTCACCCTCAATGGTCTTCTTCGCGGCCAACGACGCTCTCCTGGGCCGCGAGCTGTGGGCCCTCCAGGTCGGCGGTCCGATCCTCTCGTTCGCCAAGAGCTTTGGCGACAACGCCGTCGAAACCGGCACCTCAGCACACACCTTCACGCTGACCGTGACCAACGACGGTTCCGGCCCGGCGTCCACGGTGCGCATAACCGACGCCGTCGACGGCCGCCTGACGGTGAACTCGGTGTCGCCGGCAGCACAATGCGCGGCTTCCAGCGGCCAGTTCGTCGACTGTACCTTCCCGACCCTCGCCGCGGGCGCGTTCGAGACCGTTACCGTGACCTATTCCGTTGGCAGCGGCGTGACCCCGGCGGACAACGTTCTCAACGTCGCCGAGGTCGGTGATTTGGACGGCTCACTGGTCGAGGCCAGCGACACCGTCGACATCATCGCTCCCTGCACCCTGCCGGTGCACCTCGACATCATCGGCGAGACGATCTACTCGACCTACCTGGCCGAAGCCTGTATCTCGATCTCGGCCGGGCCCACGGTCAACGTCATGTCCGGCGCCAACGCCACGCTCCGGGCCGGCGACATTGTCGTGCTCAACGACGGCTTCATGGTCTCCTCCGGAGCCACGCTGACCGTGACTCTCGAATAGCTCGCGCCTCCGAAAAGTGGCCCTATGGGGCCGCTTCAGACGACTGCCACCTTCGCCGCAGGATGACGAGAGAGCCGACGATCAGGAGGAGCGCCAGGACCGCCAGAGCCGCCTCTCCGAGAGTAGGCACCGCCGGAACGAACATGATGTCATCGCTGCCGCTCCCGCTCGAGCTCCCATCGAAGCTCACACACGCGCCGGTCGTCGTGCCCTCCATGTTGAACGTGGTCGCCACCGCCGGAACCGGATTCACCCGCACATCGACAAGTATGTCGCAGAAGGTATCGAACCCCATGCCCGGCGCTGCGTTGGGTCCCAGCTCCAGCGTGGGGGTGAAAGTGAAGTCGACGAAGCCAGCGCCCGCTATCGGCGCATTGAGGGCCTGCGGACAGTTGGAGGACTCGGAGCCCGCGACAACGTCGACCCCGGGAGCGGGCGTACAGGGGATGGCGCTACAGGACGGGAAGAAGCGGACAAACGGGAATTGCTGGGTCTGGGGAACATCGCCGGCGTCCGAGGACTCGACGTTCGCAACCGTAAGGATTACGTGAAAGAGAGTGTTGTCCACCGGATCGACCGACTCGCCGATCGTGATGTTCGATTGACAGGCCAAAGGAACCTGCTGGCTTGGAAGCTCAGCCGCCGACAGCGGTGAGCCCGCGGCCAGCGCCAGCAGCAGGCAGCTGCTCATTACGAACCGCGATAGCGCTGAGAAGCCGATCTTAGCCTCAGTCTTCGCCAACATACTTCAAGCCTCCTTCTTGGCTTATCCCTTGCTCAGGGCGATTGAATCCAGCTATCAACTTACTCTAAGTGTCGGACCGACGCCGTGTCAAATACCTTCGACGCCACCTCAAGAGTGCGGCTTTACACACTGATCCGGCACACACTTACCTAGGATCTTGATGGAGTCGACGAAGAAGAACTCCTCCTCGCCCCCATACTTGTTCGAGATCCGGAAGCGAATCGTGGTGTAGGGCGAGATGTAGTCCGAGATATCAATCCACTCCCAACCGTCCGCCATTCCGGTGTGACCAGTGATCGTCTTGACCACGGTGAAGTTGGCTCCGTCGGTGGAAACCTCGACCACAGCCGCGTCACTCGAATCCACCCACCAACCGAGGTGCCAGTAGAACTTGAGCCAGGCCTCTACCTTGCCGGAAAGATCAAGAGTTCGGTAAGCAAACGGATCCCCTGCCGCGGGATTCTGATAGTTGAAGTTATCCAGCCTGAGATCGCCTTCCTTCACCTGGACGTTACCCTCGGTCGCGCTCTGATCACTGCCGGTCGGATCGTTCTCGATCCATGGTCCGATCCACATACCGGTACCGCCGGAGTAGGTGCCGCTCTCGAAGTCGTCCACGTACTTCATAGGCACGCACTCAGTGTCGAAGCACTCGCACGGGATATCGACGTTGATGTCTCCCTGACCGTCGGGCAACACGACGCTCGTGTCATCCGGCTGACTCAACACGACCCAGTCGAACCAGGCCGAGGCGCCGTAATTGGTGTTCTTGTTGTTGGCTCCCTTGCCGATCTGGAAGGCCGGTCCTGTTCGGTCGATTTGGAGCACGGCCCCCTGGAAGTCATCGATGCCGGTGAGGATTCCGGTCAAGCCCGTGTAGTAGGAGAAGGTCGATGTGTCGATCGGACCCCCATTCTCGGAGTACGCGCTGTCCAGCAGCTCCTTCTTGGGACTGCCTGGGGGCACACCTGGGGGGTCAACGCGACCCGACAACTGGACGTCCACCTCGAACGCCTCGTTGAGGTTGTTCAGGTTGCGAATCGTGCCGGTCATTAAAGCCGTGCCGTCGTCGAAGGGGATGAAATCACCGGCCGGCTCGAAGATGAAGTCGTCCGAGATTCCGGGCAGCCAGAACGCGTGGCCGGCAGCTTGCACTCTGACCCGCGGATCGTTGATGGCTTCCTCGACGCAGAACTCGGGACAGAAAACGATCGAGCTCACCGCACCGCTCGACGGGAAGTGCACCTCGATGCGCCGCACGCCGTTGGCCTCGAGCGGCACATCCTGGTAGCTGTTGTTGCCCAGGGTCTGCATGTCCGCGGTTGCGATCACGCCGCCGCCGACCTCGGCGTCGTACGCGGTCACCGTCCCCATCTCCTCGTCGTTGTCGATATCGAGGATCCCGACCGAAGTCAGCGGCACCGGATGATCGAAGGTGAAGATGATGGTGCCGGGGCCGGCATCGTCATCGGGATCGGTGGGGTCATTGTCCTCGGAGAGGATGAGAATCTTGCCGAGCGGCAAGGAGTTCTGACCGGGCTGGCCGAAGCCGCCACCGGAGCCAATACCAGGGCCACCGAAGTCAGTGTTGGGCGTGCCGAGGTCGAAGTCGCCACCGGTCGGATTGAAGGTGTCGAAGATCATCGCCGGGTGGTTGACCGGATCGCTCGTGGTCACGGTAAGGCCGATACCGGCGTATTGATTCGTGATGATGTCGCCCTTCTGGAACTCCTCGAAGGTGAGTTTGGGCGGGCACACCTCGCACTCGGCCAAGTCCTCGTCGGTGACGGTCTTCGGGGAACCGTCCGGGAAGAACGCACCCACGATGTCGCAGGTGACCGTCGCCGTGTTGGTGTCAATCGGACTCAGGCACTCGATCGATTCCGCAGCGCCGGGCGCCAGGGAGGAGATCGTGGTGTCGCAGCCTGAAGCCGTGGTATCCGTCACCTGGCAGATGGCCAGGTCGGCTTCGCCGGTGTTGGTCACCGTCACCGTGTAGACGAACTTACCCGTCTCAGGATCCACGTCCGCCGCGCACTCCTTGACCAGATCGACCGCCGGCTCCTGGCAGGTGAGCGTCGCGGTATCGCTATCCGAGACCTGACCGGTCGCGCCCGTGCAGACCAGAGTCGCCGTGTTCGGCTCGCCACCGAGAAGAACCTCGTCGCAGTCGAGCACAGTGGTCTGGTGAATAAAGCCATCGAAGCCGATCGGCAGGGCGCCGACCTGAATCGGCACCGGGATCACGACCAGGTTCGAGTCCGTCAATACGCAGTCCGTCAAAGCACCGGCACCGGGATTTCGAGCCCGGTACAGGAATTTGATCTCATCGGCAACTCCATCACCGGACCAGCCGGTGCAACCCTCGATCACGCCGTCGTTGTAGCCGACATCGTGCCAGGTCCGACCACCGTCACACGAAACCTTCTTGTCCACCTCGTCGTCGTCACACGTCGCCGTTGCCGTGGCCGAGATCGTCTTCGGCTTACGAAGCAGCGCCGCATCGTTCCCGGCAATGAAAGTGCCGTCAACACCGACCTCGAAACCGTTGTTGAGGACAACGGCGGTGCCGGCGGTGAGGGTCAGGTTCCCGTCCGGGCCCATTACGGCGTAGTTCGGGCCGGCGTCGAGGGTGCCGCAAGTGGAGTGCGCCTGGGTGTCGGTCACGGTGTCGTCGCTCAAGCTGAGATCATCGCAGGGCACGATGGGTTGGAAAGCACCGACGATGTCGCAGGTCACCGATGCCGTGTTGGTCAGGCTCGAGCTGGTGCAAGTCGTCGTGGCGCTGTCGCCCGGGGCCAGCGGGCCTGTCGTCGACAACGGATCACAGGTCGCGGCCGGATCAAACAAGACACAGTTGTCGAGCGTCGCGCCGTTTGCATTCGCCGGGTTGGTAGCGATCACCGTGTAGACAAAGTTGACCTGCGGATCCTGATCCGCCGAGCACACCTTGGTCACGTCCAGCGCAGGCTCCTGGCAAGCCTCGACCGTCGCCGTGTCGTCATCCGACACCTGACCGGTCCCGCCCGTGCAGACCAGTGTCGCCGTGTTCGGCTCACCCAGCAGAAGCTGGTCGTTGCACTCCAACACACTCGTCATGAAGATGTCCCGCTCCTCGCCCACCGCCAGATCGCCCACCGGGGTCGGCAACGCGATCACCACGCCGTTCGAGTCGGTCAACACACAGCTGGTCAGAGCACCGCCACCGGTGTTCCTGGCCCTATAGCGAAACTTGATCTCGTCCGCTACGCCCACTCCCGACCATACGCCCACTCTCGACCAACCGATGCAGCCCTCGATCACGCCGTCGGCAAAGCCGACGTCGTTCCAGGTAAGGCCCGCGTCGCAGGAAACCTGCTTGTCCACCTGGACGTCGTCGCACGTCGCCGAGTCCTCGTCACTGACCGTCTTCGGAGACCCGTCCGGGAAGAACGCATCCACGATGTCGCAGGTCACGGTCGCCGTGTTGGTCCCGTTCGGACTCGTGCAACTCGTCGTCGCGCTCTGACCCGGAGCCAGTGGACCGGTCGTCGACAGCGGATCACACGTCGCCGTCGGGTCACTCAACACACAGTTGTCGAGTGTCGCGCCGTCCGGGTTCGCCGGGTTCGTCGCGGTTACCGTGTAGATGAAGTTGCCTTCATCGTCCCGGTCCGCCGTGCACTCCTTGGTCACCTCCAACGCCGGCTCCTGGCAGGTGAGCGTCGCGGTATCGCTATCCGAGACCACGCCGGTTGCGCCCGTGCAGGTCAAGGTCGCCGTGTT
>JAAENP010000292.1 GCA_024224155.1 bacterium | reverse complement strand
TTGCCCAGGCGACCTACCTTATAGATTACGACTTCCGTCAACTCGTCCGACTCGAAACGGACGGTGACCCGCGTAGAGGACTCGGCGATAATCTGTTCGAGCGAGGCGATCTGCTGTCGGAGTTTGGGACCGGCCGGCGTCACTCCCGAGGCGGTCGCGAGGACCTCAGTCGCCGACTCGAGCACTCTATCGTCCGAGAGTCGATTTGGATTCTTGATATGAAACTCCAGTCGATCCGAAAGATCGGTCCGTTCAACACACCTCGCCTTACCTTCTCGGGCGAATCGAATGGCCGAGTCCAGCTCCAGCACCGCTTGATACGCTTCGGCTGCCGAGCGCCACTGCTCCGCTGCTTCCAAAGCAAGTGCTCGTTCCCGGTGTTCGGCGATCTTTTGGAGACGTAGCCCCTCTTCGGCCTGCGCCAGCCCGTCGGCGATTTCCGGCGCTTCCGGCCTCATCGCCTTCGCCCGAAGAAACGCCTCGCGGGCGGTCTCGTAATGACTCCGGTCGAGGGCCGCCATCCCTACCGACATGACCTCCACGAAGGCGTTCTCTGCAAACCGAGAGTCGACACGCGCCAGAGCCTGTTGCGCGGTTCGAGAAAGGGGATCGAGGGAAACCGCTTTCCGGTAATCCCGGACCGCACCTTGTAGATCCCCGTTGGTTTCCAGCCGCCCTCCCGAAGCAAGCAGAGCGAGCATTTCATCGAGTACACCGGCCCGCCTGAGTCCGGTTGCCGCCTCCGGGTTTTCGGGATCGATGCTTGCAGCCAGACGAAAGGCTTGGAAAGCCGCAGCAGCGTCACCCGCCGCCAGTGCCTGGCGCCCATCCTCCAAAGCTTGCCCGAAGATATCTCGAGCCCGTTTGTCAACCGCTTCGAGCAGATCTTCGGCATTCCGTTAAGTTTCGACCGCGCCGCC
>JAAENP010000291.1 GCA_024224155.1 bacterium | reverse complement strand
TTCTCAGGTGGGACCGCATCTTCTGCTTGTATCCGTTCGGCACCCGTGTCTCTCCTGCTCATCTGGCGATTTCGTAGCGTCCAGTACCCCTGTGGTGGCTACTTTCGCCATCCGCCCTTTAGTTTGCCTCTCCTGCAGTTCATGTGGGTTTCGGGAGAGGTGGATCCAGCGTGATGCCACCGCAGCAGAGGTAGAGCATGGCGATGAGTGGTGGGGGGCTGTGGAAGCCGTAGGCCCGGCGGGCGATCATCCGCAGCTTGTTGTTGATTCCCTCGACGATCCCATTGGTCAAGCGCTCTCGTATGTAGGCGAGGATGCGGTCGAAGTGCTTCCGGATCGTTCGTGCGGACTTCACGAAGGGCGGGAGCTTGGAACGTGAGGCCCAAGCCAGCCACTCCCGCAGAGCGCGCTCGGCTCGCGCCGGCTGCTTGTAGTCCAGGGCCTGCGCGAGGGTCTCCTTGAGCAGGTACGCCCGGTAGAGCGGAGCATTCGTGCGCTGCACCTCGCTGAGCTTCTGCTTCTGCTCGCGGGTGAGGTTCCAGGGGTTCTTGAGCAACGCGAAGCGGCTCTGGAACAGCGCTCGCCCTGCGTCGGTCCCTCGAATCTCGCGCAGCTGCTCCCGCCGGACCTCGTCGAGGGCATCGGACGCCAGGCGCTGGACGTGAAACCGATCGAACACGATCTGGGCTCCCGGGAGCCGCTCTTCGACCGCCTTGATGTAGCCACCCGCCATGTCCATGGTCACGCACTCGAGCTCGGCACAGCGCTCCTCGCCCAGCGCGTCGAAGAACGCCCCGAGCGTGGCCGCGCTGCGGCCTGCAGCCGCCCACACCACGCGTCGGCGATCGTGATCCACCACCGTCGTCAGATAGCGGTGGCGCTTGCGGTAGCTGAACTCGTCGACGCCGATCCGCCGCAGGCCGTCGAGCCTCGATGGATCGAGGCGCCGGGCCACCACCCGCTCCACGATCGCGCCCACCGTCGTCCAGGAGATCCCCATCAGCTCTGTGACCCGGGTCTTGTCCGTCACCTGCGCCAGGTACGCGACGAGCTCCTCGAAGTCCCATGTGAACCGGCTTCGATGCGGCGCCCAGGGGACCTGCTCGGTCCGCACCCCACAGCGGGGGCACCGGACCCGCCGCGGCGCGTACGCCAGCCAGATGCGAAGCCGACCGAGCCCCAGCTGCCGCCAGCGCCGCGCAGGGCTCTGATCGTAGCCCGGGGCCCGCTTCTCACAGGCCCCACACCGCGGCCTGCGCCAACGAGGCTCCACGCCGAGTACCAGATCGCCTCCCTCGAAGGCCACGGAGCGCACGAGCAACGAGGTGACACCGATCAGCCGGCGGAGTAGCGTAGTGATGCGCACGGGGTTCTTCTGCCTCCTTGTCGTTTTCGTCAACCACAAGAAAGCACGAACCTCGTGTGCACCTCTATACCGTGCGCGCCGCCTCCAGAGCGTGCGCCCCCTCCTCCACCAGCATTTCCTCCTTGCTCACCTCCTCACCCCCGCTGGGGGGGTGAGGGGGCGGGAAATCCTCATTCGAACGACCCACTCAAACTGCAGGAGAGCCGTACTTTCCGGCCGGCCCGTCGTGTGCGACGACCACCTCGCCGCGCCAGATCCGCCGCATGAGGCCGACGAAGTCCTCGATCTCGGCAGTCTTGATCCGCGGGAGACCGAAGGCGTCGAAGATCGGTCGGATCCCCCGACCGAGGCCCAGCGAGAAGCGGCCCCCGGTGAGGCGGTGCATCGTCATCGCGTAGGCGGCCGTCACCATCGGGTGGCGCGTGTTGTGGTTCGTGGCCGCAGTGGCGATGCCGATCTCGCTCGAGATCGCGCCTACCGCGCCCGACAGGGTAGCCGCCTCCTTGATATTGAAGCGCTCCGAGATGAACGTCGAGCCGAGGCCGAGCGCCTCGGCCTGCTGCACCTCGGCGATCAGCTCGCGAGGTGTCTGCGGTGCGCCGCCGAGCGTGTAGAAGCCCAGCTCGTTCATCCGTTCCATCGGTTTCTCCTCGAGCGATGTGGGTATCTGTTCGCCGCCTTCATGGTACTGCAGCGAACCGTACCAAGGCACTCAGAACTAGAAAGGACGTCGAGATCTTCGATCGCGACCCTGGGCAACGGGGTACGCCCCTGGATATGCACCTGGTAGACTCGTCCGGGCGAAGACGGAGGTTCGAAGCGATGTCCGACTCCCTCGCGAAGTGCTTCTCCCCAGCG
>JAAENP010000290.1 GCA_024224155.1 bacterium | reverse complement strand
CCTCCGGTGGGATGGCGCCACCTATCTCCCCATCGAGCTCGCCGCCCTCCGCGTCGGGGAGCGCGTCACCCTTGCCGACACCTCAGACGTGTGGGCGAGCATGATGTGAACTCTCCGCTCGAATGGCCGCGCAGCGTGGAGATAGAGCTCGGGTCGAGCGGTGTTCCAAATCTCTCCCGTTGGGGACACCAATATTGCGTTGGAAACTACTGAATCTAAAGCACTTATAACGCTTCAAGGTGTTCTAATTAGGGTCCCTAATGGGAGTTCGTTGGAATTCGCTCAGCGGTAGCGGACTTTCCTGCGGGAAAGTTCCGAGCCCGGAATGAAGGGAGGCATCCACTGGCGAACGCATCAGAGGCCCCCAGCCGGCCGAGAGTGACGGCGGCGCCGAAGAGGATTCCGGCTTGGAGACCGGGTTCCGGCCGGTGGGTGACCAGAGCCCAGGTGACCGTCAGGTCCAGCACCGCGGAGGGTGTTCAGGTCCTCGTTGATGACCTCCTCGCCTAAAGGGAGATTCTCTGGAAGTCTCTCGGTGAGCGCGTCAGAATAGACACGTTCGAAGGTAGGTAAGTGATGATCTTTCTGTGGAAGCAGGCTCAACAGCTTCGTCGGTCACGGGCGCTGATTCCGGCAGCTCTTGTTGGGATCATGTTGTTTGGTGCGCCCGCCACGGCCCAAGATGCCGTTGCCACCGCATTCGTCAACGTGAGCGTCATTCCGATGGACGGCGACCGGGTGCTGCCCAACCACACGGTTGTCATCGAGGATGAGCTCATCGTAGCCGTGGGGCCGGCTGGCGAGGTCGTTATTCCGACCGGCGCGAGGGTCATCGACGGTGACGGCGCGTTTCTGATGCCAGGCCTTGCCGACATGCACGCGCACCTCGCCGACATACCTCACCTCAATGTGGATCGCAGCCCGGACTTCATGCGGCTCTTTCTGGCGGAGGGCGTGACCACGGTTCGCAATCTCAATGCTCTGCCCCGGCATGCCGAGTGGAAGGAAGAGGTCGTGCGCGGGACGAGGATTGGACCCACGCTGTATACGAGCGGTCCGGTGATCGTAGGTCCTCCGGACGCGATCATCGTGTGGACGTTCCGGGCAATCATCTTCGGCGCTCTACTCGCAGGTGGCTTGGCGGTGTGGACTGCCCTGTGGCTCTCGCGGCGCTTGCGCGGCCGGACGGGAGAGGCTCGGCGGCTACGTCGAACGCTCTTGCCGGGCGCACTGGCGCTACTAGCGTTGGGTCTCGTCATCATCTGGACCAAGATCATCCCGATCAACACGTATACGGTTCGGCAGTTCCCGTTCGCCTATGTACCCGACACCGTTGAGCGGGCTCGGGCCGAAGTGCGACGGCAGGTCGAGGCCGGGTACGACTTGATCAAGATGTACGATTACTTGCCGCGCGATCTATACCTTGGAGCGATCGACGAAGCGCGGGCCCAGGGCATGTACGTCGTCGGGCACCTCGATCACGGCGTGGAGGATCCCCTTGCCGCCGGGCTTCGGGAAGCCGTCCATGTGGACGAGTTCCTCGACGAGCATCTCGTGGGAAAGATGTCTCCAAGCGCGTTCGAAGCGATTCCCGTGAACATGGAGACTATCCCCGAGTCCGTCGCGTCTGTCGTCAGGCATGATGCGCTCGTCGTCTCGAACCTGGTCACGGACGAGATTACATACGAGTACCTCGAACAGGGACCGGAGTACTTCGATCGACCGGAATACGCTCGCTTGCGCCCGGCGGTCATCACCGGCTGGCTCGGAGGCCGGATGGTGAACTGGCAGGGTCAGCAGGAGTGGCGCCGCAACACGCTGCAGCCGTTTCTCGTGCGGATGATCCAGAGCCTCCACACCGCGGGCGTGCCGATCCTGATCGGCACCGATACCGGTGTCGAGGGGGCGCTGCCGTGGCACATCCACCGCGAGCTCGAGCTGCTCGTGCAAGCGGGGCTCTCTCCCTTCGAGGCGTTAACGGCCGGCACCAAGAACGCGCGCCTCAGCGTCAACCGAATGGGCGTCGCCGATATCTTCGGCGAGGTCGCCGAGGGCCAGCGTGCCGATCTGATCCTCGTTGAATCCAACCCTCTGGAGGACGTTGGGGCTACCCGCGCACGCCTGGGGGTCATGTCTCGAGGGCGCTGGTACGCGCAGGCGGAGATCGAAGAGTTGGTCGCCGATCTGGTTGACACGTACTAGTTGACGGATCCTATTCTTGCTCGCATGGACACATCCTACGGAGTCCTCTCGTCACCGACTGATCGGGCGTCGGGCGTTTTCCCGGCCTCAGCGTCTACCGACCGCAGGCGAAGGTCCCGTTGGGGAAACGGGATCTCGATCCCCGATTTTCCCAAGGCGGCCGTGATGGCTACACGCAGGTCGCTCGCCACTTGCCACCAGTTGTCGAAGCTCGGGGTCCAGACCCTCAACTCGAAATCGAGGGAGCTCTCGCCGATCCCCTTGAACAGGGCGACGGGTTTCGGCTCGTGTAACACACGAGGGTGGTCAGCCGCCTGCTCCAGGATGGTGATGACGGCTTCTGGATCCGTTCCGTAGGCGACACCAACGGGAATCTCGACCCGTCGCTGCCGGTCCGAGAGCGTCCAGTTAACGACCTCATTCGACAGGAGCTTGCCGTTGGGCACAACAACCTCTGCCCCCTCTAGCGTCCTGATCGTGCTGGAGCGCATTCCGATGCGCCGGACACGGCCGACCAGCGAGCCCACCTCGATAACGTCCTCAATCTTGATGGGGCGCTCGAAGACGAGGATCAGCCCCGAGACGAAGTTGTGAACCAGATCCTGGAGACCGAATCCGATCCCGACACCGAGGGCCCCAACCAGGAGAACAACCCGGTCCGGCTCGATGCCCGCCGCCGCCAGCGCGAACAGGAAGCCGACACCCAGGACCAGGTAATTGACCAAGATGGAGATCGTTGCCGGCACTCCACGAGCAAGACGGAAGTGGGGAAGAACGTCCTCCTCCAGGAGAAAGCGCAGAAACCGGGACAGCAAGAACGTGCCGACGACGACGAGCAGGAAGGCTAGGATGTCGCCCGCAGAGACCGCGAGGTTGCCGCGTGTCCATCGCCAAGAGAGGGCGGCTGAAAGCCAGTCTCGGAACGGCTCGAGAGCCTGGAACTCGGCGAGGCTCCAGCGGATCCATAGCCCTACGGCAAGGATATTTACGAGGGCCAGTGCCCGGCGCTGTAGGAGTTCGGTGTGGAGCCGCATGGACCTCAAGGTCTGTGCCTGGCGGGTCCTGAGGAGCACCATCACCAGGCCGTCCAGAACCAGCGCCGCCAGGAAGAGCAGGATTCCGGTGCGGAGGCTGGTCAGGCTGGCGCTCGCTAGCACGTCAGCCAAGTCGACGCTCCCCACGACGTTGGCGATGACCGAAGTGGTGAGCACCAGACAGGCCAGCCAGGTCGCCAGCTTCCCTGCGCGGAGCCATCCTCCCCCGCGCCCATCGGGAACGACCGACCGTAGGATCCAGATCAGGAGAGCGAGTGCCGACGTCGCCATGGCCAGCAGCACGAGCCGGGCGAGCAGGCCGTCGTCCAAGAAGACTACCCAGAAGACCTCGAGCACCAGGATGGCGATCAGCCCGTACAACGGCCCGCGCAGCCCCCGGTAGACGAGGCCTGGCAGCAAGCGCGTCACCCCGGCAAGCGCCGCCAGAACGTAAAGGTCGTAGATCAGAAGGGGAAGGACGGGGTAGAGGAACGGTGTCAGCAGGAGCGCCAGCAGCAAAGCCGAAGACACCGGTTTCGCCAGCACCTGGCTGGAGGCACGGAGAGCCGGATCGGAAAGCACCCAATCTCGGCTGCGGCGGTGGAGTGCTAGCAGCAGAGCCAGCAACAGCACGAATGCCGCCAAGTGGGAAACGAGCCGGCCCGGGTTGGCGTCCAGATATCGGGTGAAGGCAGCAACGTCCTCGCGCCAGTCTTCAGTCTTGGCGGCGAATACCCGTTGCAGGTCTTGTCGGAGCTCGCGAGCAGCCGTTACGGGTTGTGCCAGGACCTTCCAAAGCGGCAGATCGCGGCGGGCGAGCAGCCTGCCCAACTCCTCCTCCAGCGCGGAGCCGACCCACTCGTTGAGCCGCGATAGCGCGCTGGCGCGCTCGGAGAGCTGCGCCTCCAGGTCGAGGATGCGGCTCAGCCGCTCGGTGAGTCGTTCACGAGTCGCGTCGAGTTGCTCCTGGACCTCGGCAATGCCGCGAATGAGGGCGCCCGGGATCTCTTCTCGCATCGCGGCGCTCCGCACCCCAGCCGAGCTGGACTCGAGGACCGCGATCTCCTCTTCCAGTACCAACAGCGCCTGCATGCGGCCCCCGATGGCTGCCTGCCAGAGCTCGACGCGACGCAGTTGTTCTTCCCAACCTCGCAGCTTGTAGAGCAGAAGGCGGTTCGACAGCCTCGCCAGGCGTTGCATCTCAGAGGTTTTGTCGATCTGCGGTACCGCTTCGAGCCCGGAAAGGGACCTGCCGATCGCCTCCACCATCGGGTCCGGCGCCAGGGCCTTTTCCAGCCTCAGCAGGCCGACCTCGGATTCCTGTGTATGGCGCACGAGATCGGAAAGGGACATCGCCGCCGGCGTTGAAGGGGCGCCCTGAGCTGGATCCGCCGAACCGGCATCTTCCTGGGCGTAGCCGGTAGGGACCGCCAGAAGGACAGCCAGTACCGCCAGGGAAAGCCAAAGCCACGGGTTGTCGCTTGCCGTTGGGGTTTTTCGAGCAGACGGCATTAGAGCGTGATCTCTCAAAACACCTGTCCCACAAACAGGTAGGAGGTGGCAGATGCCCACGACCTTCCAGGTTGGCCTCGGCGGCGGTCCCGAAGCGAAAGTACCATGGCCCCCAGGATTTCTCCCCCCCCACGGATCTCGAGGGTATGCCCCTCGTCCCCCGGCCGGAGCCCGAACTCGACCTGCTCGAACTCGCCGATCTGGTACGGGCGCTCGAGGTCGTTCTGGAGCTCATCCAGATCCAGGGGCTCTCCGACGGATGTTTTGACACGGCGCCGGACCAGCTGGGGAGACACGCGCTCGAGACCCATGATCTCGACTCTTGAGATGACACGTCATGTCCCGTTGGGGATACCAATTTGCACCTGCCAGCGGTTCTCCCACTCTGATCCGGTCCTTTCTCGGTAGTGGCTCAGTTTGAAACTGAGCCACTACCCCTTTCTCTATCTCCTGGCAGGGAGATCGAGGTAACGTTGGAGTGGGAATCTGAAATGCACACCCGGCAGACCCAACACGGTTGCATGCACCCCGTGGTCCTCACATTCACCGCTATCGGAAGGCCCCGGCGGTCTCCTAGCATGCAGCAAGGCAGACCGCGATGTGGGTAGCTGTGTTCTTGATGACCGCGTG
>JAAENP010000289.1 GCA_024224155.1 bacterium | reverse complement strand
GGCGAAAGCGGACGGTCCCGGGCTCACTACGCACCGCCGCGGCGCCCGTGACGAGTATCGCGAGCGCCGCTGTCAGGCACCGGAGCCGGGTGATCCCGACGTTTGGCCGAAGTTTCTCGAGCTCTTCCAGGCGCCTACTCCTGTTCGACCCAGACGTTGATCGTCGCCGGCTCCGTCAGTCCGTCATTCCAGACGTAGCCATCATTCCAGACGTAACCATCGTTCCAGACGTAACCATCGTTCCAGACGTAACCATCGTTCCAGACGTAACCATCGTTCCAGACATAGCCATCGTTCCAGACATAGCCGTCGTTCCAGACGTAGCCGGCCAGGCCCTCGATGTAGAAGCTGCCGTCCGCGGCACGCTGAGCGCGGCCGATGAAGTGCCCGGTGCCGTCGAGGTCCGCATCGACGTCGAGTCCGACGTTGGCGCAGTCGTTGGCGGAGCCGTAGATAGTGTCGTAGGCATCCACGAGCCCGGTACCTTGTTGAAAGACGCTGTAGGCGAGCGCACCCAGATCATCGACCGCGGGCCGTGCGGAGGCCAAGAGCCGGCATTTCACCTGGTCCGGCGTCAAGCCGGGTTCCGCCTGCAGGAGCAAGGCGGCTATTCCACTGACCGCGGCTGCAGCCTGTGAGGTGCCCGACATCTCGAAGTACTTGCCGTCGACGTACTCGGGGTGGTCGCCGGCGAGCTCGGTGTGCTGCCAGATCGTGCTCATCATATGACCGCCGGGCGCCACCAGATCCGGCTTGACAAACGCATCGTAGGTCGGCCCCGCGGCGGAGAAAGAGGTCAGCCGGTCGTCGCTGGTATCGGCGGGGGTATAGCTGTCCGTCATCGCCCCGACGGTGATGATGTAGGGCACGCTTCCCGGCGAGCCGATGGTCATCGCGTCCGGGCCGGTGTTGCCGGCCGAGGCCACGACGACGATTCCGGCCTGCCAGGCGGCCATCACCGCTTGATTCAGGGGGTCCTCCCAGTAGTGAGAGCGCGGCGCCGCGCTGAACGACAGGTTCAGCACTCCGATGCCGTAGGCGTTTCTGTTGGCGACCACCCAGTCGAGGCCGTTGATCACGTCCGCGTAGGTAGAGCCGCCCGCGGCATCGAACGCCTCGACGACGACCAAGTCGGCGTCAGGCGCGATGCCATTGAACTTGCCGTCGGCCTGCCGGCTGCTCAGCGCCACGCCGGTGACGTGCGATCCGTGACCGCTGAGATCCTCATGCTCCTCGGCTGGGGTCTCGACTCGGTCCAGAAAAGCGTCGAAACGGGCGAGGAGCCGGTGCTGGCCCTGCGCGTTCTTTTTGATCCCTTTGCCCAGCCAGGACCCGGTGTCGACGATCGCGATCGTCGTGCCGAAGCCTGTCAGCCCCTCGGCGTGCAGCAGGTCGGCCCGCACGAGGGTGGGGTAGTCGGTCACCATCGAGTTTCCGTCCCCATCTCCAGAGATCCGGACTCCGCCGTTGGCATGTATCCGGATCGGCGGGGTTGCCGCCTGCAGCTCGGCTGCCTGCTCTGCGGTCAGGCGGGAGGTAACGGCGTCGATGATGCCGAGCTCGCGGTCGATCTCGGCCCCCACGCCGAGGACGGCTGCGGCCGCTGTTTCGACATCGTTCGCTTGCACGATGAAGCTCTCGGGAGCGCCGACATTCCCGGGCATGAACCCGCTCAACATGGTGGCGACCACCAGGCTCGCGAGGCCGACGCCGCTGAAGAACGTTGCTCGTCTAGTCTTTTGGATCATGAGCAATACCTCCTTGCCGCTCAGTAGGAGCCTTCTTCATAGACGGACGGCTATCTATCAGCGATTCACTCGTCACGCTGTAGGTAGGAGTCCTACGTAGAACTCCTGACGATTGAGGTGCCCTGGCCGCTTCAAAGCAACCGTCCGACGCGATCGCTATTGCACGAGTGGATCGACGGCCACCGTCAGCGCAGCTCCGGCGCCCGTCGAAAACCCGTCTCCGAGCGTCACAAGGCGGCCCGCACGCAGCGCAACGAGGGCATCGACAACGAAGCCATTGAAGGCCAGGATCGAATCACACGCCGTGAACTCCTGCTCCGTCGAGACGGTCTGATTCTCGAGCACGAGATCGGGCGCCGCCCCACAGGAAGTCCGGCAGGCGGAGAGCTCAGAAGTGCTGCCGCCCGAATCGGTGGCGGTTGCCGCCAGCTGTTCCCCCGGCGAGAGCGGCACGCCCAGCGGCACCGCGAACGACGCTCCGCCGGTCGCATCGGTCGTCACCAGCGCGTCTCCCAGGAAGGTCTCGGCCTCTCCGTGCCCGGAGGAGTCACAACTCATGTTGGAATAGAACCGCAACGTGAAATCCGTGCTCGGCAGGCCGTCGAGCCTACCTTCGACGGTCGCGGTCCCAGCGAGGACCAGGTCGAGGCTGGGGAAGTTCAGCAGGTCGTTGGCCCCGACGTCGGCGTCGTCAACGTCGTTCGGTGTGACCTCGACCGTGTCCAGGCAGCTGGACGTGGCAGCTTCGAAGTCGGCACAGAGGTCGATCGCCAGCTCGCCGTTGGAGAAGATCCGGTTGCCCTGGACCGAGTTGGCGACGCCAGAATCGATGAAGATCCCGTCGCGGGCGTTGAAAGCGATGAGGTTGCCACTTCCGGCCGCCGCGCCGCCGATAGTTGTGCCGCTCGGCGAGACCGTGAGAAAGATGCCGTGATTGCCGTTTCCCAGGGCGGCGCTGCCCGTCAGGTCGGTGCCGATGAGGTTGCCCTCAATCGCGGTTCCGGTCGTGGTGCTACTGCCGATCCGTATCGCGTCCAGGCCGCTCGCCGAGATCACATTTCCCGCTCCCGGAGCGCTACCGCCGATCGTATTGTCGGGGGCGTTGTTGGCGATGAAGAGAGCGACGCTGGCGTTGCCGAAGGCAAATGTGCCGGTGCGATCCGTGCCGATCAGGTTGCCCTGAAATACGTTGCCGCTCGTCGCGACGGGCGTGCCGCCGCCGGCGCCGGTGTCTCCGACCACGGCGATGGCCGGATTGCCCGCCATGAGGTTGTCTGAGATCACGTTGCCGGCACCTGCCGCCGTGCCGCCGATCGTGTTGCTCGAGGCGCCGAGAATGATCTGAAGGTTGTTCGTCGTGTTGCCCAGGGCCGCGTCGCCGGTGACGTCGGTGCCGACGAAGTTCCCCTGAACCGTGTTGCCGGTCGCGCCGATACCGGAGAGCGAGATGGCCGGAAACTCGTTGCCCGAGATCACGTTCCTGGCCGCCGCGGCGGTACCGCCGATCGTGTTGCCGGCACTCTCGGTCAGAAGCACTCCGTTACCGCCATTGCCCAGATCGAGCATTCCGGTGACGTCTGTGCCGATGAGGTTGCCTTCGGCGATATTGCCATCGCCGATCGAGAACACCAGGCCACTGAAGGGGCTGAAACGATTGATCACGAAGCCGCGGACGGTCGACATGCCGGCATTGATCTGAAGACCGTTGGTGGTCAGGCCAGCCGCCGTGCCATCGAGCTCGACCCGGCCGTCGGGATGAGTCGTCCCGTCGAGGACCAGTGGATCGGTAACGATGGGAAGCGCTCCAAGGAAGTCCGGCGCCGCGCCGACGGCGATGGTCTGGTCGCCCGACGAGAGCCCGGAGAAGTCGATGGTGTCGAGGCCGGCCATAGAGTTGGCGGCGTTGATCGCCTCGCGCAGGGTGCAGTCGCCACCCGGCGCCGGATCGCACGAGCCGTCGTCCGAGTCCTCCGTGGAGTTGACGGCCAGCGCGGTGAGGCCGTTGGTAGCGAAGATCCTAGGTGCGATTCGGCCGGCTTCCAGAGCGACGAAGTCGGGGACCGCGTCGGCATTGAGACGCATCGGCAAAAGGTCGACGATGCGTCCAATGGCCGAATCCAGGATCCCGGCCCGCGCCAGGTCGGAGCCCGCGGCCGTCGCGCGCAGGGAGATCGACTCGAGACCAGCGCCGCTTGCGGGCAGCAGGAGCAGATCCTCCGCCGAACCCCCTGCAACCCGCGCGCTGAAAAGCTTGGTGGCGTGGTCCGAAGAGAGCCGGCCGGCGGTCAGGTCTCCTAGATCCATCCTCTCGAACAAAACCGGCCCAACCGGGTCGAAAGCAGGTCCGTCGAGAAGATTATCCCGCTCAACGAGCCCAAGTCCGGTGGCAAAGGCCGGCGACGGCGCAGAGCTCCCGAGCCCCGCACCTTCGGTTCGTGTTGTCTCACGAGCGCGCCGATCGGCGATCACGAGCAGCCGGCCGTCGTCCAGTGCAGCCGCGATCTCGGCACGGCGCGCCCGGTCTCCCAGGAAATCCCCGGTGGCGAGTGCGATCATCTTCGCCGGCAGCGGCTGGTACGTCACGACCCGGCGCGGCTGAGAGTTGGTGACCGCTGAGCGCTCGCGCCCCGCCAGCACCAGGAGCTCGCGCTCGCCGGCTATGACCAGATCCGGCAGGGGGTCACGGTCGATCCGGACCAGCGCGAGGTCGGCTGCGAGTAGGGCGGAGTCGATCGCCTCGCCCTCGGTTGCCCAGGCTCCTTGGGGGGAGCTCAGCACCAGAATCCGTGAGCCCTGTCCTTGTTCGAGATTGAGGGCGAGGGCGACGTCCGGCAAGCCGTCTCGTCGATCGATCTCGCCGGTGGCCCAGGCGGTAGTGCGGCCCGGGAGGCGACGTTCCACGGGAGTCCGAAACCCGCCCCGTCCGTCACCCGCCAGGAGGATCAGCCGGTTGCCGTCCGCGCTGCTCAACAGCGCGTCGGCGTGTCCGTCCGCGTCGAAGTCGCCCGCCGCAACTCTCGAGGGCCGCGGCACACTTACGAGGAGTGGCTCCGGCGCGAAGGGAGCGGCGGTCCATCCGTCGCTCGAGCGGCGCCGGCGAGCTCCCGGGCTGTTAGGAAAGAGCGCGTCGATGTTGCCGCGATAGAGCGCGACGGCGCCTTCGTCGCCACCGCCGTAGGCAACGACCAGGTCCGGCGCCCCGTTCTCGTCGAAGTCGGCGGACGCCAGCCCCAGCGGCTCGAGTCCCTGACCGACCGAGTCGACCGTCGACTTCGGCCGATCGGAAGAGACTTCACGCCACGAAACCAGCTGCGAAGCCTCGGTAGCGAGCCCTCCGTGAAAGAGCAGCAAAGTGAGAGCCAGGACCGGCTGGATCGGCGCCCGTCGAGCGTCATGCCAGTGCGAGTTGCAGGGAGAATCGGGATGTCGTGACATCGAAGCCTCCTTTGGGCGGCCCATCTCGCGCGCTCTCGGCTCGGCGTGCTTCTACCTGGACAGTCAACACGCAAGCACTGTGCCCAACGAGAGATCCGAGAGGGTTTCTCCAAAAGGTCGCCTAGGGCTTGGAAAGATCGCTTGTCGCCGGCTGCGCGAGGCCGCTTGGCCGGTCTCTGAGGGTCCTTTTTTTCCCAACTCGGAATAGGTTTCCGGTTTGGCGCCGCGCGGTCAACGAAGGGAGAGGTCGAGCTCGATCGTGAGCTCGCCGCTCGCCGAGAAACCCTCGCTGAGGGTCACCAGGTCGCCGGCGCGGAGGGTGAGGTCTCCGGTGGGGCCCACACCATAGTCGGACCCGGCGGTGATCGTCTGGCAGGCCTCCTCGACGACAACGCCTACAACCGTGCCGGTGGAAAGAATGAGGTGGTCGAGCCCGGTGCAAAGACCGCAATCCTGAATGCACTCGTAGACAAGGTCGTAGGCGTTGCCTGCGGCGTAGTTGCCACCTGCGGCGAGTACTCGCGCCCGGTAGGTGCCGGAGAACGTCGCCGCCCAGACCAGCAGCGAGCTCACGCCTGGTCCGGAGTCGTCGTCGCTCGACACGTAGTCACTGCACGCCTGGCCGTAGAGCTCGATGAGTGTATCGGTCCCCGACCACAGGTTGGTGGTCCGAACCTCGTAGGTCGCCTCGTCGGTCACGGCGAGCTCGACCCAGTCTTCATCGCAGAGGGCGTGAGTCTGGAAGACCTCTCCGGGAAGTGTGCCAGCCGTGGCGCAGACGTCGTCGGGCTCGTAAAGGTCATCTTGGCAAACGGTGCCCGGTGTGGTGTTTTCATAGTAGGTCACCACCGAGGTTCCCGTCGCTTCGCTAAGGATGTCGGTACGCCCGTCCGCGTTCAAATCCACCATCTGGAGCAGATGGCTGGGGTAGGAATCGGGTGCGATCGAGTGCTTTGTCCAGGTGCTCGCCCCTCCCAGGTTCTCGTACACATAGACGTTGTGGACCTCCTCGTCCCAGCCGGGTTCGCCGGGGTCTTCGCCGAAGAAGAGATCACAGGAGATGATGTCCGGATCGCCGTCGCCGAAGAGGTCGACAACGGCGAGGCACTCCGGGTGATGGACAGCCGGGTCGACGTCGTGGCGGAGCCACGCACCGGCAGCCGGGCCCGGCGGGTTGTCTGGGGCCTCGAACCAGGCGATGCCGGTACCGTGATGACCGGCCGACATCACGAGGTCCGGGTTGCCGTCCTTGTCCATATCCCGGACGAGGGAGTTCGAGATGCCGTAGATGTCGGTGACCTGGTACCAGGTCCACGAGCCGGCCGGATCGTCGGGTGCCTCGTACCAGCCGTTGGCGTAGGAGACGTCGACGTGGCCGTCAGCGTCAACGTCTCCCGTGTCGAGACCGGCGTGTCCGTGGGGAGCACCCTCGAGTCGATCGGCCTCGATCGTGTGTGACGGCCACAGGTCCGTCGGAACCGCCGCGGGCGTCAGCCATTTGATCGTTATTCGAGAGTTCCAGTAGCCCTGGTTCAGGTTGGCGATGAACTCCTCGGCAACGCCGTTCCCGTCGAGGTCGGCCCGGATGACGTCGTGCAGGTAGCGGCTCTCGGTCGAGATCTTGTGGAAGGTCCACGACGCAGTCGTGAGGACTCCGCCCGGGTTTTCCCACCAGCCGAGGTCGCTCTTGTACTTGGCACAAACGACGTCTAGATCGCTATCGTCATCGACGTCGAAGAGCACTGCGCCGTTGGCGCCCATCTGTCCCGTACCGTCGAGTGTGCCGTGGCGCGCCCAGCCGGGCGTGGCCGGATCGTTCTCATATATGAAAAGAGCGTTGCCGCCACCGGCGACGATGTCGAGGTCACCGTCGCCGTCCATGTCGCCGGCTCGGACCCAGCCCGGACGGCCGTTGCCGCCGTAGGCCAGATCGACGTAGTTACGAGTGAAGGAGACCTGCGCGGTGGCCGGTGTGGTCACAGGCATCGACATGCAGAGCGCGCACGCCGCGAAAAGAGCCACGAACGGACGCTCCGGCGACACCGTGCGAAACGGGAAAGCGAGCATTTTTCCCAGGGTGGCGATCCCGCTTGGGTCGGGCTATGCAGCAGGCCACACGCCGGCGCAAGCCGGAGGCCGCCCGAACTAGCCCCTTCTTCATTCGCGCCTCTCTTTGGCTGGACCCCCCTGCCCGTTGGGGTGGCGCAGCTCGCGCAAGGAGAGCGTAACATTCTGAATTGCCTCGATAAGGGCATACCTGGGGAAACCCAGGGGCGCAAAGCCGCGGGTCCTCGCTTCCTCCGCGACGGCTTTCCCCGCACGAAGATCGCAAGACCGCCGAGCTGCCGAAGGGCGGATGGGGCGGCACGTAATGCTCCATCGCAAGCGCGAAAGGAGAGACCATGAACGGTGCGAAGGTCGTTGCGACCGCGAGCGGTGCCGCGTTCGCGGTAGATGCAGAAGGCAGGATGATCGCCTGGAACGAGGCGGCTACGAACCGCTTGGGCTACAGCAGCTCCGACATTGTCGGCCGGCGCTGCTGGACGGTGCTGAAGGGCCAAGACCCGGCCGGCGGGCGCTTCTGCGCCCAGAACTGTCCTTACATCGCGCCGCAAGAAGAGCCGGTCAACCGAGAGCAGATGCTCCTTCGCCCGATTGGCGAGGCCGAGACGCTCTTCCGCAGCGCCTCGGGCAAGGCGACTCGGGTCCACCTATCGACCTACGTAGTGCAGGGAGAGTCCGGCAAAAGAGAGATCGTCCACCTCATCTAGCCGATCTGGCTCGTTGAAACCATGCAGAGGCCGTCCAGCAGCGACTTCGGCGTGCCCTTGCGGACTATCGCAGCCAATGTCGCGTCTCCAGACAAGGAGGGGCACATGCGCAAACAGCGCCGAGTTCATATCGCCGCGATCCTCACCGCGGCCACGCTGATCGGGCCGATCGCGCTCCATTCGTCTGCCGCCGAGGCTGCCGATGGAGATTGGGAGAGGTGGGGGAGTCCGGAAGAAGCGGGTTTCTCGTCGGCAGCAATCGCGGCCGCCGAGCAGCATTGGCAGGGCCTGCCCGATGCCCCGATCGGGGCCTTCGTCATGGTCTTCAAGGGCAAGATCCTGGCGAGCTTCGGGCGCGAGACCTCGCCGTTCTGGTGTCACTCGATGCGCAAGAGCTTCTTGAGCGCTCTGTACGGCATCCACGTCGCCAACGGCAACATCGATCTCGACATGACCTTGGAGGAGCTCGACATCGACGACTCGACGGCATTGACCCCGGCCGAGAAGCAAGCGAAGGTGCGCCATCTCATCAAAGCGAGATCCGGCATCTACATCGAGGCGGCCTGTGAAGCGCCGGAGATGAAGGCTGCGCGTCCGCCTCGGGGCTCGCATCCGCCCGACACCTTTTGGTACTACAACAACTGGGACTTCAACGCCCTCGGCACGATATTCCGGCAGGAGACTGGCGTCGATATCTTCGAGGAGTTTCAGAACAGGATCGGCCGCCACATCGGCATGCAGGACTTCACGCCGGTGACCTGCCACTACGCCTACGAGCCGTTCTCGGAGCACCCCTGCTACACCTTCAGGATGACGACTCGAGACCGGGCTCGCTTCGGCCAGCTCTTCCTGCAGAACGGCCGCTGGGGCGATCGTCAGATCATCCCCGAGGAGTGGGTCGCGGAGAGCACCCGGGCGTACTCTCAAAGCGAGGCGGTCGGGCGCGGGTACGGCTACATGTGGTGGACGTACGAACCGGAGTTCTTTCAGCTCTTCTTGCATGATCCTCGGCTGAGGCCGCTTTGGGGCTACGCCGCCAGCGGCTACGGCGGCCAAGCGATCCTGGTGCTCCCGGACGCCGAGATCGTCGCGGCGTGCGGGGTCGACGTTCCGGCCGGCGGAGACCTGGACATTCTCGAGACCGCACCGCTTCTCGAGATCATTCTGACCGGAAGAGAGATCATCGACCTGCGAACCTTGCGTGCCAAGGCCAAGCCGCGCCGTGTCGCCCCGGGCGAGACTCTGCGCCTGGTGGCGAAGTTGAAGAATGCCAGCCCCGACCGGTCGCTCGCCACCTCGGTGGATTTCTATCTGGCGCCCGAGAAAACCCTCGATCAGAGCGCCTGGTGGTTGGGAAAGGCGAAAGTCAACGGTCTCGCGGCGGGGAAGAAGAAGGGTGCGCGGCTCAAGGCCGCCGTGCCGGAGGACGTGCCGCCCGGCACGTACTATCTGGTGACCGTCGCCGATCAGGACAAGAGCAACTACGATCTCGACCGTGAGAACAACCTCAAGGTCGGCAAGAAGGTCGTGGTGAAGTAGCGACTCCGGGAGGAGCGGGCTTGAGGCCGTTCAGCCGCGTCATCCCCGGACTCTTGTTGGCATGCCTAGCGGCGACAGGCCTCGGATGTGCGCCCGGACGCGACGACACCGGTAAGGTGGAGCGCGTGCGAGGGATCGGCTTGCTCGATGCTCGAGAGCTCGACAGCCGGGCGGCGGACGGCTACGTTCTCTTCTCGCCGCTCTTGTCGACCGTCACCTACCTGGTGGACAAGCAGGGGCGGGCGGTGCACACCTGGGAGAGCGAACTGCCGCCCGGGGTCTCGGTCTATCTGCTCAACAACGGCCATCTACTGCGCACGGCGCGGCACCCGGGCGTGCCCTTCCGGGGCGGTGGCCAGGGGGGGCGGCTCCAAGAGTTCGACTGGGACGGCGAGTTGGTGTGGGACTGGGTGGCGGCGAGCGCGGGCCGGGTGCAGCACCACGATATTGAACCGCTGCCGAACGGCAATGTGCTGCTCATCGTCTGGGAGAACAAGAGTCCCGGCGAGGCCCGGCGGGCGGGACGACGGTCCGATCTTCTGGGCCTCGGCGGGCTTTGGCCGGATGCGGTGCTGGAGGTCGAGCCCCGGCCGCCCGACGACGCTCGAGTCGTCTGGGAGTGGCACCTTTGGGATCACCTGATCCAGGACCATGACCCCGCCTTGGCCAACTTCGGCAGATTGAGTGAGCACCCCGGGCTCGTCGATCTCAATGCCGGTCGGGGTCCGGAGCGGCCCAGTGAGGCACTGCTGAGCCGTCTGAAGGCGCTGGGCTACCTAGGCCGGGACGGCACCCTGGCGGACGCGGCCGCCGATTTCGTCCACACCAACTCGATTGCCTACAACCTTCGGCTCGATCAGATCCTCCTCAGCGTCAATCAATACAGCGAGATCTGGATCCTCGACCACTCCACCAGCACGCGCGAGGCGTCCGGTCACACCGGCGGTCGCGCCGGCCGAGGTGGGGACCTTCTGTACCGCTGGGGCAATCCCCAGGTCTTCGACGGGGGCACCCACGAGGATCGGCAGCTCTTCGCGCAGCATGACGCGAGCTGGATCCCGCCGGGCCATCCTGGAGCCGGCAACCTGCTGGTGTTCAACAACGGTGCCGGCCGACCAGGTGACGGCTACTCCTCGGTGCTCGAGATCGCCCCGCCGGTCGACGCCGACGGGCGCTACCGGCGCCACCCGGGAGGCGCGTTTCCTCCGGAGGGGCCGGTCTGGCAGTACACGGCAGAGCCCCCGGAGTCCTTCTATGCCGACTTCATCTCCGGCGCCCAGCGGTTGATGAATGGCAACACGCTGATCTGTTCCGGTCCCGACGGTCGTTTCTTCGAGGTCACTCGGGAAGGCGACATCGTCTGGAGCTATCTGAATCCTTACTCCGGCAATGCGCCGAATCCGGCCGGCGATCCGCCGTACTCCGTGTTTCGAGCCACCCATATCCCGCCGCACCATCCGGCACTGGCCGGGCGGACGCTCGAGCCCCTGGATCCGCAGCCGCGGCGCGATCGATAAGGGAATCGAGCCGGTCTACCGACGCAAGCGACGTAATTACGGTCTGACCGTTGCGCCGATCAACATGAAGCACTCGTCGGCGCCGAGGTTGGCGAAGTTTCGGAAGCGCCATCTCCAGAGGACAGTGTCTCCCTCGCGGATGGCGACGGGAAGATACATCTCGGCCTCGGCGACGCCATCAGCGCCTTGGTGCGCGACCATCTTCCCGAGCTTCTCCCGGCTCCCGTCCGCTCTTCTCACCCTGACCCGCACGGTAATCCTTCCGGGGTCGCCGGAGGGCGGAACTTGCGGCGTGTAGATGCCCGCGAAGAGGGTCCCGCCGAAGGTGGCGAGCTCATCGGTCATCATCACCTGCCGCATGACGATCAGGTTCTTATGGGGCGTGAAGCTCTGGTCGGCGCAATACTGGTGCAGGGCGCCGACGGCATCGAGGGGAAGGTGGCCGGCCGTGGCGATCGTTGCGGGGAGCGACACGAGCGCGAAGGCGATGCAGCTGACGATTCCAAGTCGGTTCATGGTCCTCTCCTTTCCAAGGACGAGTCAATTGCTCAAAGGCGCCTACTCACCTGACTCGGAGAGAGCCCCAGAGATGTGGCCCCGATTCAGACCACCGCGCTCGTCGAGAGGGCCGGTGATCCCGCACATTTCGGTTGCGCTCAATCGGAGGCGCTCCCCGGCCACTGCCTCTGGTATGCAAGTTCCCGACCGGGCCTACGCCAGTCAACACTCGACGGGGTGGGCTGGAGCCGCCACCTACTCTGTTGCTTCGCTCGATCGCATCAGGGAAGAAGGCCCGCAACTAGACAGGAAGAAGACTCAGGACTCGACCGGGAGCTCGTAGCAGGCCGCCTCCCGATTGTTGCGGACCAGCAGGTGGCGACCGGCAAGCGCAGGTGGGTTCCAGGTCTTGCCGCTCAGCGCTTCGAAGCGCGCGAGCTCGCGATGCTCCTGCGGCGTCGGTTCGACCAATGCCACATCGCCCTTTTCCGACTGGATCAACAAAAGGTCGCCGACCAGGATCATCTGACCGTGACCGTACCGCCCGCGTTTCCAGAGCCGCTCGCCGCTTTCGGGGTCGAGAGCGGTGAGGATGCCGTCGTCGAGCCCGTAGACCGTGCCCTCGTGGAGCACCATGGAGGCGAACTTGGACTTCAAGCGGAGGCTATTCCACAGCTCCTCGATGGCCAGGCCCCTCCCGTCTGCACGGAGGCGCAAGAGGCGACTGCCCGCTCCGTAGCCCGCCGAGATCAAGAGTCGATCGTCACCGAGGAGCAGGGGTGGCGTGACCTTTTCGCCCGCATGGAGCCATTCCTCGCGCCAGAGCATTTCGCCGCTTTCGGGCAGATGGCCGGCGATGCTTCTTTGGTTGACGATCACAAGCTGCCTGATCCCGGCCACCGTGGCCAGTATCGGCGAGCTGTAGCTTCCCGAGTCCTGGCCCGCCCGCCAGACCGGCTCGCCGTCGGTCCGGCGGTAGGCAACCAGGGAGCTGCCCACCCGCGCCAACTGGACGACCACGAGATCGTCGACCAGCAACGGGGACGACGGCATCCCGTAGTCGGCGAGACGCGCCTGATTATCGTCGACTAGGTCGCGCGACCAAATGAGGTCACCGCTTTCGAGATCGAGACAGTTGAGGATGCCGGTCGCGCCCAGGGAGTAGACACGGCCTTCGGCGATCGTCGGCGTCGCCCTGGGGCCTCTGCCACCGACGGTCGTCTCCAACCGCGTGCGGTCGGCATGAACCCAAACCTGTCGGCCGGACTCCAGGTCATAGCGAACCACAACTTCCTCTTCGCCGCGCTGCTCCTGGGTAATCGCCGCAGAACCGACGACGGCAAAGGCCGACCAGGCTTCACCCACGTCTCGACGCCAGAGCTGGCGCGGCGGGCTCGACCGCCAGTCTCGGGCCAGGCGCGGACCCGGGAGCGTGGCATCGCGCCGCGGGCCGTAGAACTGTGGATAGTCCCCCAGGAGGGAGATTCGGTCGGTGACCAAGACCGGTCCAAGGGGATCCTCGAGAGCCTGGTCGCCGGCCCAGCGCCAAGCCAGGATGGGCACCACGTTGCCGCTGACGCCAGTAATCCGGACCGTGGACCCCAGAACGCCGCCGGCAAGGAGCACCACCAGCAGGATGACCAACCGAGTGCGGCCCTTCAACCGCGAAAACAGTAGCGCCCACATGAAGAACAGGGCGGCGGCGAGGACCATAACCTTGAGCGTGGGCACCACGCGCGCCTGGGTGCTGGGCGCGTCGCCGAGCCAGATAACGGCCAGGCGAATCGTCACCAGAGTGAGAATGACCGCCGCAGGCCACCAGCGGACCCTGGTCATCGACCCGAGCTCTCCCGATCGACGGGCGTCGCGGGCTGTGGCCGCTCCGGCACGCTCACGAGCAGGAAGAGCGCGGCCGCCAGCAAAAACGGCGAGGAGACGACGCCGGGCATCCAGCGGCCCAGCACCAACGAGGCGCCCATATGACCCAGGCCGTTCAGCGTCATGATGATTCCGTAGACGTACGACAGGCGCCGCATCCAAGGCCTGTCGCCGCGAGCAAGGGGCGTGAGCGCCGCCAGCACGAGAATTCCGATTCCGAGACCGGTGATCCACGCGCCGAAGCTAAAGCTGGGGAGAGCCAACCAGGGCACGGTGTCCCGAAGAGTCGCGACCGCGGGGTTGTAGACCGAAAGAAAGTCGGTCAGGGCTTCGTCGAGCACGTGCGCCGCCAGGGCTATGGTCAGCAAGAGCCATGCGAGTCGCCACGGCTTGTTGGGATCTGAGCGAGTCCGTGCCGGTGAGGAGGTGCGCGAGTGAACGAGCCCCTTGTCTGAGGCAGCGTTGACGAGAGAGCGGCTCACGACTCACCGCCCTCTGCCGAGACACCTTCGGGAAGCCCGGATGGCTCCGTTGTCTGGGCGCTCTCCTTGGGCGCGCCGTGGTCGAAGGCGGTCAGCCCACCAAGAGCTCCGAGGCCCATAGTCTCGACGGCGGTGGAGGGGACGATGATCATCGAGCCCTTCTGTCGCAGCCCTTCGTAGACCATGTTCATCGCCCGCAGATGGAGCGCAACCGGGTTGTCGCGGTAGTGCTCGGACGCGCGGGCGAACTTCTCGGCGATCTCGGTTTCGGCGGTGCCCAGGATGATGCGGCTCTGGCGCTCACGTTCGGCCTGCGCCTGGCGTGACATGGCGTCCTCGAGGCCCTTGGGAATGATGATGTCGCGGATCTCCACCGCCTGCGTAGTGATTCCCCAGGCGCTGGTCTTGTCGTCGAGAACTGCCTGGATCTCGCCGCCCAACCGGTCGCGCTCCGAGAGAAGCTCGGCCAGATCGTGCTTGCCGATGGCGTTGCGCAACGCGGTCTGCGCCGACAGGATGACGGCTTTGGCGTAGTGCTCCACCTCGAGGACGGACTTCTCGGCGTCCCAGACCATCCAGAATGCGATGGCGTCGACGTTGACCGGGACGGTGTCGGCAGTGAGAGTGGTCTCGGCGGAGAAGTCACTGACCCGGATTCGCTGATCGACGAACTGGGCCACTTTGTCGATCACCGGGAAGATCAGAAAGAGTCCAGAGGAGCGAAGGCCGCGAAAGCGTCCGAAGCGCAGGACCACGGCCTTCTCCCATTGATAGGCGATCTGCACGGAGGGCGCGATCAGCAGCGCCAGCACCACGGTCACCAGCAGCACCTCGCTGTCGGGTCGGAGCCTGAGGTAGATCAGCAGGCAGTCGGCCGTGCCCAAGATGACCACCGCCTCCCAGACCTGAGCCGTCCTGATACAGATGGCGAGGACCAAAGCCGAGCCGAGACAGAGGGCGACGGCATCGACCGTAAACGGGTAGAGACTCAGGTGGACCGCCAGGCCGAACGCGAAGATCACGACGAGCAGGAAGACGTTGAGCGGGGCGAACCGGAGGTCCGCGCGCGCCGTGGTGGCGAACCTCTCGAGCGAGCGGGCCCAGAGGGCCTTGCCTAATTCGGAGCCGGTGGTTTTTGGGGTCATGACGGTTCCTCCTTGCGCTGGCGCAGGCCCTCGAAGACATCCTCGGGCGAGAAGCCGTAAGACGAGGCGCGGGCCAGCAGTTCGGTGAGAATCTGGTCGAGCATTCGGCGGCGCTCGAGATCGTCGATCTCAGGGCGCTCTTTGCCGACAAAGGTGCCCGAGCCCTGCTGAGTGTCTATTACCCGCTCGATCTCGAGCTCCCGGTAAGCGCGAACCACGGTATTGGGGTTGACGGCGAGGTCGACCGCCAGCTGGCGGACGGTCGGTAGGCGGTGCCCAGGGCTCAGGAGGCCGCGGGCAACGGCGATCTTGACCTGCTCGATGATCTGCCGGTAGAAGGGGACGCCGCTCTTAGTGTCGATCTGGATCTTCAAACGGTGACTTCCTGGAAAGGCCTGAGTGTTCGTAAGTACTAGTCCACTAGAACAATAGTACACCTCGACTCGCCAAGTGTCAAGCCGAGGATCCCCGGGCGCAACCGCGTGGACCCCCGGGGCCCCGGCTATGCCGTCAGCGCAGCTTCGAAGCGAGGTCGGGCTGTTTGTCGGTGCGCGTACCGAGCTTGATAGAAGTCGAGAGCCGCGGAGCTCCCTCGGCGTGCAGCACCTCGTGGATGAGCTCGACGACGTCGAGGATGGCCTCGAGATCGCCCTCGACATTGGTGCCGAAGGAGTGCTCCTGCACGACGAGGCCCGATTCACGGATGAGCTCTTGGGCGCGGCGAACCTGGGCCCGCACGGAGACGCCGACGCCGATCGGAACGACCTGGATCTCTGCGACTGCCTTCATTGGTCAATCATCATAGCGCCGGGGGAAGGCGGGAGGACACCACCCCGGCGGGTATTGCCCGAAACGCGCGGGCATCGTAGAAAAGCCGGGGAAGGAGGCTCACGTGATCCAGCTCGACCTCGATGACAATGAGCGGCAGATCCTCTGTACGGTTCTCGACAGCTATCTCTCCGACCTACGGATGGAGATCTCGGATACCGACCGCCTGGAGTTTCGCGAGATGTTGAAGGAGCGCAAGGCCGTTCTTGTCCGGGTGCTCGAGGTTCTGCGGCGCTCCGTCATCGATTGAACCTCAGAGCCGTTCCTCGTCAGGAACGGATGCGGATCTCCTCGAGCCGCCGCCGGGTGTCGTCCGAGTACCAGATATCCACGAACTCGCGGATCGATTCGGCTTCGCGCGCTTTCATGCGCTCGGCGATCGGGCCCCGAACGAGCCGCTTGAGGCTTCGGAAGGCAACCGGGTCGGCCGCCGCCAGGCTCGTGCACACGGCCCGGGCGCTAGAGGCGAGATCGTCAGGGTCGGTCACCTGATCGATCAGTCCGAGCTGCTGGGCGTGGCCCGCGTCGAGCATGGCTCCCGAGAAGAGAACAGTCTCGGCACTCTTGCGGCCCACCAGGCTCGTCAGCATGCTGGCGCTGCCCGCGAAGATCGACGCACCGAAGGTAATCTCGTTCAAGGAGATCTTAGCTCGCCCTTCCACCATGAGACGCCGATCGCAGGCCAGCGCCAGCATGCATCCACCTGCGATGGTGTGACCGTTGAGGGCGGCGACGACGGGCTTGGGGAAGACAAAGAGCGCTGTGTAGAGCCCGGTGAACTTCTCGAGGAAACGGGTAAAGTCCTGCCGCGAATAGGAATGGAACTCCGGGATATCGAATCCGAAAGAGAAGAAGCTGCCGCGTCCGGTCAGGATCACGCCCCGGACACCGGCGTCGGCAGCGAGAATGGGGAGGTGCTTCGCGAGCTCCTCGACGGTTTCCTCGTTGAGCGCGTTGACCTTGCCCCGGCCGAGGGCCAGCGTAGCGATTCTCTCGTCGATCTCGAGACTCCAGGAGCTCATCGGCCCATCCTCTCTTGCCGATGGTAGCCCATCGAACGCACGCGTCCAGTCCTTACGGAAGCAGGAGAGCCGGCCTCGGCGCCCCTCCCGGGCGCCGATTGCTACGGTACTCGAGTGGAATCCGGCACCGGTCCTGCGCGGAGCCCATGCTAGATTGACGAAGCGCGCCTCTCGGCCACCGGTCCTCTCCGGCGCACAAACTCATGATTCTGGAACCTCGCGGAGACTG
>JAAENP010000288.1 GCA_024224155.1 bacterium | reverse complement strand
CCTCGGCGCCCGAGAGGCTCCAGCGGGCACCGGAGCGGTCCATCCGGTGGACGATGAGGCTGCGGCAGGTGCCCTCGATCACTCCGGTGGCGATCGGCAGGCCGGCTTCGAGGCAGTCGCCGTAGGGGAGGTAGCGACGGTGCTTCACGAGGTAGTCACAGGCATCGTCCACCGGCTCGCGATCTTTCTTAGCCAGGTCCCTGTGGGTGGCTGCGGCGCGCATTCCGCCGGCGACTTGCGAGGCCCAGCCGGAGAGAACCCTCTGGGCGCGGGTGCGGACGTAGCTCTGCTGTTGCCACTTGTCCTCAGGGCACAGGGCGCGGGCCGCGGCCCACAGGCGCTGGAGCACGTGGAAGAAGTCGAGGACGATCTGGAACTGATACTGCTTTTGGAACCTGCGCACCAGCCGAAGTTGGTGCGGTTCTCCATCCACCAGGACCACCCATGTACGGCGTCGTTGGGGATCGCGTGCTGCGGCCTCGGCAAAGGCCTCCGCCATGACCTCCTCCGGCTGCCGAGCCAGGCTTGCCCACACCCGCTTGCTCCTCGGCCTGGGCCGGGCCTGCTTCTTCTGCTGCTTTCTCTTGCGCCGTGGAGGCATCGCCGTGGAATCGTCGATGGGAAACAAGCCCTCGACGATGTCGAGGGGAGTGCGGACAAACGGCGCCACGTTGTACACCGTCGCCACGATCGCCATGCGCTTGCAGCCAGGCCGCGCGTTCTTCTCACCCTTCCTGCGAAGCTTCGTACTCTCCCGCAGATCCTGCTCCCGCACCACGACACCCTTGCCGTCGAAGCTGATGATCAGCAGCGGCAGGGGCTCCTCGGCAGGGGCTTCTTCACCGGGTTCGGTCGCTTCTCTTCCCGCCTCGCTGCGCGCCTTGTAGAAGCTCTGGAAATCCACCGCTGCACGACCTGCCAGCTCCTCGACTTGGCGCTTGGGAATCTTCACCCCTGTCTGACGCTCGATCGCTTCCTGCCCTTCTTCGAACGAGCCTCGGGCCGTCTCCCACGCCACCTTTCTGCGCAGCTCAAGGGAGTAGCTCTCGCGTGGCAGGTTCATCTCGCCATCGAGAGGATGCAAGCTCCCCTCCCCAGCTCGGGCGTACCCCGTACGGGGCACCTCGATCTCACCGAAGCTCGTGACCAACCCACGTTGGTGGCTTCGCTTCTCTGACCGCCTCAAGCCTTCGGCATCGATGACCGGACCCTCTGCCTCCCCCGGAGCACGCATCTGCACATGGGCGGCCAACAACTTCCGCAGCAACTCCCGACCCTCTTGCTCAAGCTGCCGTTCGAGATCGCTCTCCGTCATCCTTCCCGCCTCCATCGACTTGAGAAATTCCGCCATCGCTCCGAACTGCTCCTCGGCCTCCTCGAATCCATCGTCCTCTGGTTCTCGAACAAGTGCAAGGCCCATGCGACCTCCCCGGGCCTCTCTCTCCGCGCCGCCCCATTGCGGCTTCAAGCTGGCCCGGGAAACCACCTTGTCACACGCATCGAGATTTGTCCAGCCCCGAGAGACCAATTCCATGGAACCACGCCAACATTGGCCGTCAGCGTGCAAAGGTCGGCCGATTCTGCTCGCTCGCGAACCACGAGCAGGTCCTAAACCACTGAAAACACACGCCTCAACACTCTACGAGAAGGAGCCGCACTCCATTTCGAGGCCGCACCGTTGTCGGGCGCTACTTCCCGAGCCAGGCGCGATTCTCGGGCTGCGGCTCCGCCGTCTTGTAGATGACCGCCGCCGCGCCTCTCCGCTCGATCTCCCGGTCGAAGTGCTCCACAACCGCGTCCCGCCGCGCCAGCAGCGCCCGCAGCTCGCCCGAGGTCAGGCAGTCACGCAGCCGGCTCTTGATCTGCTCCCGGCTCAGGCCGCGCAGCCGCTCGAGCAGCGCCCCCTCGATCTGGACCAGGCTGGCCGGGTTGCTCAGCGTCCTGTGGCGCCTGAAGGCGCGGGTGAAATCGATCATCCAGACCTTCCAGTCGCGGGTGATCAGGATGTTGCTCTGATGGGGATCGGCGTTGTAGATCAGCTGGTTGAAGACCCGTCTGCGGTGGCCCTGCTCTCGCCACGAGCGCGGAAACGGGGGTTTGACGTCGCCGGCGCGCCGGTCCTTCTCCATCATCAGAACGTCGCTGACCCACCAGGTGAAAGCGGCCATTTCTCCCCTGAAGCTGCGCTTGATCGACACCGGTACCATGTGCAGACCCAGCAGCCGGTCCATGCGATAGGCCGCGATGTTGTAGCGGTAGCTGTCGCGAAAGTACAGCGCGACGTCCTTCCCCGGCCCGGCCTTGTATTTGTGCTTGACGGCATCGACGGTCTGGATAT
>JAAENP010000287.1 GCA_024224155.1 bacterium | reverse complement strand
GAGAAGCTCAAAGCCACCATCGAGACTTGTCTCTGGATGATGGCCGAGCTGGAGAAGAAGAACGTGCGACTCGCGCACCTCCGCAAAGCCCTTTCCATCAACACGAAGAAGACCGAGAGTGTCCTTCCGGTAGGCGTGCGTAGAGCCAATTTACTCGGCGATTGCGACCATGGGGTCGGCGCGAGGCGTGACGCCGCCTTCGCCATTGGCTGACGCGAGACCATTGGCTGCCCACCATGGCGTCGGGACACAAGCGCCGCAACCGGCCGGCGGAGGCCGCCGGCCCCCGTCGGCATGGACCAATTGCCGACTCGGATCGCGCGGCTCAGGCCGCCAACTCGACGTCAGACTGAGCGACCGCCACCTCGGCAGCCGCAACAGCCGCCTGGTAGTTCCAGGGCATCCAATCCTGGGGGCTGCGCCGCAGCTCTTCGGGATGCCTCAGGAGCTCGGTGAGATAGTCGAACGGATCGACTCCCTCCAGCTCGGCGGTGTAGATCAGGCTCATAAAGGTGTCGGCGACGCGAGCGCCCTTTTCGGTCTTGTAGAAGAGCGCGTTCTTGCGGTGGAGGACGGCTTTCTTCAGCGCTCGTTCGCAGATATTGTTGTCCAGCGGTGCGCCAGGCTTGCGCAGAAATAACGTCAGTTTGTCCCATCGCTTGAGCATGTAGAAGAAGGCGCCCCCCAACGAGGAGTTCGGTTCGACGTTCCTTTCCTCCAGTTGCTCATTCATCCAGCTCTTCAGATCCGTCATGACTTTGGCGGAGTGATCTTGATGGAAACGAAGCCGCTCCTCGGGCGACATCTCCTCTTT
>JAAENP010000286.1 GCA_024224155.1 bacterium | reverse complement strand
GAGCTCGGCTCGCTCCTCACCCCAGACACGCTGACCAGGTGGTTCCGCCAGTACGCCGGCGCCAAGTATGATAGCCACGCCCAGCGCGGCCCGGGGCGACCGCCGAAGCCTCCGCACATTCGGGACCTCGTAGTCAGGTTGGCCCAAGAGAACGTGGGCTGGGGCTACACGAGAATCCGGGACGTGATGCGCCTCCTCGGCCACGAGATCGGCCGGACGACCGTCCAGCGGATCCTTGATGAAGACGGCATCGAGCCTGCGCCTGAGCGGCGCAAGCACCTGCCGTGGACGACCTTCCTAAAGGCACACTGGGGCGCCATCGCGGCGATGGACTTCTTCAAAGTGGAGGTGCTGTCCCTTCGCGGACCGGTGCGGTACGCCGTGCTCGTCGTGATGGACCTCCAGAGCCGGCGAGTACAGATCGCGGGCATCGTCCAGGAGCCCTACGAAGACTGGATGTTCCAAGTCTTGCGCAACCTGATCGACGGCGTGGACGGGTTCTTGTTGCCGCACCACTACCTGATCATGGACCGCGATCCGGTCTTCACTCAGGAATTCCGTGCACGTCTCGCGCGTGCCGGTATCGAGCCGATTCGCCTGCCCAGGCGCAGCCCGAACCTGAATCCGTTCGTCGAGCGGTTCAACCGTTCGATTAAGGAGGAATGCCTCGACCGCGTGATCCCACTGGGCGAGGCGCACCTCAGAGAGCTCGTGCGCGAGTACGTCGCGCATTACCATGAAGAACGGCCGCACCAAGGCCTGAGCGGTGGGCTCATCGCGGCT
>JAAENP010000285.1 GCA_024224155.1 bacterium | reverse complement strand
CGCGTAACCCAAGCTACGCCTCCGCACGGAGGATCGCCAAGTCTCGTCTAACGGACCGGGGAGAGTCGGGAATCGGGACATCGCGCTGCGCTGCCCTGCTGCGAGATCAGGACGTGGCTTCCCTACGAAGTCTTATCGGACGTGATGAGTCAGCGCGTTTTCGTAGTCGTCCGAGCCTCGCCGTCGTGGCTCGAGCGCAAGCTCGCGGCCACCGATTCCGTCTTCACTCTTCAGCGTGGAGTCGTCCGCCGCTGCATCGAGTGCCCAGGCCTATCGCCCCCGCCATCCCGAGCCAAGACTTCGATGTCGATGGCATCGCGTTGCCGCCATGGTAGAAGTCGTAAGATGAAGAGGCGCAGGCGAGAATGAGCCAGCTGTCAAGAGAATCCGCCGCCCGGAGCTACTCGGCTGTTGAGCCTTTGAGGGAGCGGCTGGAGCTGGACCACAGTTTGCTGCCGTTCTCGGAACAGAGATGGGACGGATCGCCGGTCCCGTTTCCGGTACTCCACCTGGACGATCTGTCTGCCATCCCGCATCTCGGTTGTATCAGGGGTATCGAGGAGTACCAGCATCGGGCAAGGCTGCGCGCCAGAGAGGGCGATCTCTTCGCCGCAGCCACCTTGCCGCAGGAGGGCTACGAAGAGTACTGCTGCGAGCGTCTGGGTCTCAGCGATGTGGAGTTTCTGCTCGCGGAGGCGGTCGACGGAGAGATGGCCGTGGCGCGAGCATGTACGACAGGCAGAGCCTGGCAGCGAATTCTGGGGCGCACTCGGGACGCCGGTGGTCTGGCGATCCATCCGTTCATGGGCATTGAAGACGTGTGGGAATTGGCAAGGCGACTTGCCGGAGCGTCGGGTGTCCAGGTCACCGTCATCGCTCCACCTCCACCGGCAACTTGGATAGCCGACGACAAGGCGCTGTTCAGTGAGGTGGTGGAGCTTGTCCTCGGTAAGAAGTGGCTGCTCGAAACCCATCGGGCTGCAGATGCTGGCACGTTGGCGAATCTCCTCCTGGACCTGGCGGGGCGGTACCAGAAGGTGGCTCTAAAGCGTCTTCGCTGCATCTCGTCCAGAGGCAACGCCGTCTTCGACTCGCGACGACTCCGCGGTGTGGGCCTGGCGGTGACGGAGAAGGAGGTTCGCGACTTCCTGGCACGAACCGAGTGGCAGGGCGACGAGGAGGTCCTAGCTGTAGCCTGGGAGGAAGCGAACGTCTCGCCTTCGACTCAGATGTGGATTCCTCCCATGGGGGCTGGACCTCCTCGTCTCGATGGTATCTACGAGCAGATTCTCGTGGGCGAGACGAAGATCTTCGTCGGCAGCCGACCTTCGGCTTTACCGAGAGCCGTGAACGAGGCCCTGACCCGGGCATCATTGGATGTCGCGGCCGGTCTCCAGGCCCTGGCCTACGTCGGCCGCTGCTCCTTCGATTTCGTAGTGCTGGGCGATCCGGGGGGCGATTTCCAGATCCACTTCACCGAGTGCAACGGCCGTTGGGGAGGAACAAGCACGCCCATGGCACTCTTGGACCGTCTGATCGGGAGCCCTCGGCCGCCTCACCGGGCCGGGGATTTCGTCGAGCCGCGGCTTGTTGGGGTTTCCTTTCTGGAGCTCCTGGAGCAGATAGGCGACCAGGCCTTCGAGGCTGCCCGCGCTCGAGGCAGGTACATCTTCTACAACACCGGGCCGCTCAGCGAGTTCGGCATGCTCGATGTCATCGCGCTTGGGCGGACCCAGGAAGAGGCCGAGGCCGCAATGGAGGAGGATCTCCCACACCTCTTAGGCCTTTGATCAAAGGTTCATGAGCCCCTCTCCTCAAGACCCGAGCGGTCCGCGGGCCAGGGCGTAACATAGTGAGTCGAGGGAAGAACCGGAGTGATGGAAGAAGGTCGCGAGCTCGTGGTGACGATTGTCGGCGGCGGCTCGAGCGCCCACGTGCTGATCCCATTCCTTTCGGCCGCGGGGCATCGGGTCCAGCTGTTGACGCGCAGACCCGACGACTGGTCGAGGGAGGTCGAGCTCGAGGTTCAGTCGATCGACGGCGATCTCGAGAACACCTTTCGCGGCTCATTGGCACGGATCAGCGACGATGCGGCCGAGGTCGTTCCGGATGCCGACGTGGTGATGCTGTGCATGCCGGTGTGCCAGTACCGTGTCTCACTCCACAACATCGCGCCGCACCTGCGTCGGGATCGAGAGGTCTTCGTCGGCACGATCTACGGCCAGGCGGGCTTCAACTGGATGGTCGGCGAGATCACGCGCGAGTTCGAGCTCGAGCGCGTGACGACTTTTGCGGTGGGGCTGATTCCCTGGATCTGCCGAGTGCTCGAGTACGGATCGAAGGGAGTGACCTACGGTTCGAAGGAGGTCAACGTCGTCGCGGTCTCGCCCCGCAAGCGCTTCGAGGCGCTCGAGCGGAGTTTTTTGGGCTCGATCTGCGAGCGCTGGCTCGGCACCGGGCCGTTCGTCCAGGCCGACAGCTTCCTGTCGCTGACGCTGTCCGTAGACAACCAGATCATCCACCCTTCGCGCTGCTACGGGCTGTTTCGCCGCTATGGTGGGCGCTGGGAGAGCGCGGAGGCGATTCCCTACTTCTACCGCGACTTCGACGAGCTCTCCGCCGATCTCCTGCGCTCCCTGGACGCGGACTACTCCAAGGTCCGGGACGAGATCCGGGAGCGGTTTCCCGAGCGGGAGTTCACCCACATGCTCGACTACCTGGCTCTCGAGCGGCTTTCCTACCAGTCGCAGAACACCGACATCCGGGAGTCGTTCACGACCTCGCATACTCTGGGCGCCATCAAGCCCCCGACCCGGCAGCTCCCCGACGGCGCGTGGGTGATCGATACCGACCACCGGTTCTTTACCGACGACATCTCCTACGGTGTCTGCATCGCCAAGTGGATGGCGCAGGAGCTCGGGTTATCGGTGCCGACCATCGACGACATCATCGCCTGGGTTCAGGAACTGCGAGGGGAGAGCTACATCGCGGATGGCCGTCTGCTGATCGACGGAGACAGCCTGGCCGGGCGATACCGTTCGGGTATTCCACCCGTCTACGGAATCCGCACGATCAAAGAGGTCGTGGATTGAACCGAGATGGCCGGGCGGGTTCGATCCGGCGGCAGCCGGGGGATGGTGTCGGGGTCCGAGACCAGCCTAGACTCCAACTGGGCTATCGGCTTGCTCGAAGAAGGTGTCGGAAGCGAGCTGGGTCCCACTCGGTACTTCGGAAACCGGAAGCCAAGACCGTTTGCCGGGAAACCCGCTGACCTACACTGCTAGTGTTGAAGAGCTGCGAGATCCTGGCGGCCGGCTATGTGCGCGGAGCGCATCTTCTTCATCTCGCCCACGCGCTCTTTCTCCGGAGCGAGCTTCGGTGAGCTCGCTTCTGAATGCCGACAGGCGTCACCTCGCCGCGGCTCGGCCCATCGGAATGTGAGGCCGCGCAGGCTCCGCTCCTGATCTCGTAGGCGAAAGGCTTACCGAACCTGAGCGTGCGCGAAGACTGGTGGAGCCGATCGGGATCGAACCGACGACCTCTTGAATGCCATTCATTGGTCTTGGGCTGGCACCCGTCCGGGATCCTACCGCCGCATGGAGACCCGGAGAGCAGGTCATCCTGGCGCTACTGCGCGCCAACTCCGAAGCTCCAGATCCCGCAGCTCCGAATAGGGGATTTCTTCTCCGCCCACGCGGTGCCCTCTCCTCAGGTCATAGAATCCCCGCAACATGGTCCCAAGCCCGGAGGAGATCCTCAGAACCGCGAAACCGTTCAGCGCTTTGCCGGAAGAGGATCGGCTGCACCTTGCCGAGGTGGCCGAAGTGAAGTCGTTTGCCGCCGGTGAGTTGATTCTCCACGAGGCGGATCCGTCGGAGTACTTCTACACGATCGTCTCAGGACGGGTGAAAGTCTTCAAAACAACCCGCTCAGGGAAAGACATCATATGGGGGATCTTCGGCTCCGGAGATCCTGTGGGCAGCGTGGCCGTGTTCAAGGAACGCCCCTACCCTGCCACCGCGGCGGCGCTGGAAGACACGGTGTGCATCCAGATCTCACGCTCTGCTCTCTACTCGCTGCTCGAACATCACCCGTCCATCGCCAGGGGGCTTCTTCTCGGCCTGACCCAGCGTCTCGTCGAGCTGGTCAACCGGGTCGGGGAGCTGACCGGGGCGCGCGTCGAGCCTCGGCTAGCACGACTGTTCCTCCGACTCGCCCGCGAGATCGGTCGCGAGGACCGCGGCGGGATCTTCATTCCGCTGCCACTCAGCCGCCAGGAGCTTTCCGACATGACCGGCACAACGATCGAGACCTGCATCCGTGTAATGAGCAAGTGGCAAAAGGACGGGACCGTCCACACCGACCACGACGGCTTTGTGGTGCTTGATCGCGAGGCCCTGAGAACCCTAGCCAGAGCCTGACCGCAGAAGTCTGACCCAGACGCCTGGCGGAGCCGGGACGCATATGACGCCCGTCATACGCTCCTGCTCTCGGGTGTGCCACTTTGGGCCATCGTGAAGTTTCTGGGCCCGGGCTCCGGGCTCGCCGAGATGGCGAAAGCCAATCGCGCTCTCATCCATCGAGCGCAGCGCACCGACTGCCATTGTGCATCCGCGGTGCTAAACCTGGGCGCTTCCGTCGCCTCACTCTCCACTCGGGCTTCTTGCCTGTTCGAGCTCAACCGCTTTCTCGACGAGGCGGTTCTCGAGGAGCTTCTCGCCGAGCGCCGCAGCCTGGCCGACGATCTCGATCTGCTGGAGAGCCTGTCCGAGGCGAACTCGACATCCCCCGATAGCGAGGCCCTCGCAACCGCCCTTCTGGGTCGCATCGAGAATCTCCTCGCGCGCGAGGATCGTGTTCTCTACCAGCCCCTGCTTCGCCTCGCGGAAAGGCAAGCCGAGGACCACAACTCTCAGTCAGAAGAGGCATCCCGGTGAGCCCGACGAGTCGAACTCCGCGGACTGGCAGACCGACCCTGCTTGCCGTGCCCTTGCTGGTGGGCAGCCTCCTGCTGCTCGGTCCTGCGGCCTGGGGCGATCCGTCGCCGCGGCGGCAACTCACCTTCGCAGGCGAGATTCCCACATTCGAAGCGTTTCAACTCGCGCTCGAGGCCAGCGAGGTCAGTGGTGGCGCCTTCGATGTCACTGTCGGCCCGCTCGTCGAGGCCTGGGGGTTCGGTCCCGGAGGGCGCCGCTCGCGACAGCCCTCCGAAGAGGAACTTCGTGAGCTGCTCGGCGCCACCGGCTATCGCGGTTTGGAGCTGGATGCGTCGGCGCAGACGATTCGCAAGAAGCTACCGGAGATCTACTGCGATCTGTCGGGTGTGGCCAAAGGCTACGGCGTCGATCGAGTCGCCGCAGCGCTCGATCGCCTCCGAGCCGACCGCTACATGATCGAGGTCGGCGGAGAGATTCGAACCCGCGGCAGGAATCTGGAGGGTCGAGCCTGGCAACTCGCCATCGAGAGCCCGACCGCGGCACGGGCCGTCCATCGCGTCGTGTCCCTTTCCGGAGCGGCGCTGGCTACGTCGGGCGACTATCGGAATCACCATGACCTGGAGGGCTCCCGAGTTTCCCACACTATCGACCCTCGCGTGGGCCGCCCGGTCGAGCACTCCCTAGCGTCGGTCAGCGTCGTGCACTCACAGTGCGCGCTCGCCGACGCCTTCGCCACGGCCCTCATGGTCTTGGGACCGGACCAGGGCTGGCGGCTGGCCGTGAGAGAGAACCTCGCGACCCTGTTTCTGATCCGCGATAGTGAGGCCGGACTCGTCGAGAAGATGACGCCGGCCTTCGACGAGCTCTATTCAGAGGTTCGGCTTGCGAGAGCGAGCCGGCGTGGGGAGCGAATCACGTTCATTGGAGAAAGGTAGAGGTGACGTATGAAGCACACAACCGTCATTGTTGCACTCCTTGCCGTCGCAGGCCTGGCAGCGCTGCCGGGAGACGCGCTCGGTCAGGACCCGGCCCTTGTGGAGCGGGGCGCGGCCGTCTACGCCTCTCGCTGTGTCATTTGCCACGGCGCCGATGGCGACGGCAAGGGGCTCACCGGGATCATCCATCGCGCTCAGCAGAATGGGGTGGTCATCGCGATCTATCCGCGCGATTTCACCGCGGGAACGTTCAAGTTCCGCAGTACTCCCAGCGGCTCCCTGCCGACGGACGAGGATCTGATGCGAACGATCACGGAGGGCATCTCGCGATCGGGCATGCCGTCGCACTCGGATCTCTCCCTGGCGGACCGACGTGCCGTCATCGAGTTCATCAAGACCTTCTCGCCCAAATGGCAGCGGCAGAAGACCTCGGAACCGATCGACATCGGTTCGGTCCCCGACTACGTGGCGACGTCCGAATCGGTCGACAAGGGCCGAGAGGCGTACGCCCTGATGCAGTGCTCCAAATGTCACGGTGAGCTGGGTCGGGGCGACGGCCCCTCCTCGGGAGTCCTCGAGGACAGCTGGGGCGACCCGATCCTCCCCTTCGATTTCACTTCCGGTCCGCTGAAGGGCGGCGCCACCGCGGACGCCATCTACCGGACCTTCGTGACCGGTCTCGAT
>JAAENP010000284.1 GCA_024224155.1 bacterium | reverse complement strand
TTCGAGACGTCGAGTATCTGGTTCACCAGGCGCAACAGATGGAGCCCGCTCGAGTGCACTCGCTCGAGCATGTCGTCGCCCGAAGACGAGAGCTCTTCCTTCTTTCGAACGATCTGCGAAAAGCCGATCACGGAGTTCAGAGGCGTGCGCAGCTCATGGCTCATCGATGCCAGGAACTCGCCCTTGGCGGCGTTCGCGGCCTCGGCCTGGCGGAGCGCGTCACGCGTCTGCCTGAGGGCGTGGCGCCGAAGACTCTCGTAGAACCACCCGATACCTGCAATCAACAGGATTCCGAGGACGAACACGCTGAGCAGTAAGAACGCGTTGGCAGGGTCCAGAGGCGGCGACGCGAACCGATCGGTCTGCCGATCCAGGACGTAGAAGCCGATCACCGCGGCCAGCCCCAGGACCGCCGCCGTACCCCCGAGGCGGTGCCCTCCCAGCACCAGTCCCATGAGTACAGGAATCGGAAGCGTCAGCAGACCGGGACTGTAGAGACCGTAGGCATTCCATGCCGAGGCTACGATCGCGGCCAAGGTGGCGACGGTCAGAGCCCAGCTGAGCGCCCGCAGCCGGCCGGCCAGTCGCAAGAGAACCGGCACCACGAGAAAAGCCAGGCCGCCAACGGCGGGAATGACGATGCTGGTGCGCGGCACCGACCGGCCCGAGACCAGGTTCGCAAGCGCAAAGGCCAGGGCCGAGATCCCCACGAACAACGTCACCGCGACCAACAGCCTTGCTCGTTGCAGCTGCTCTTCGTCTCCGCTCCGGTAGTGAGGAACGGCGGATAGGTCGAGAAACCTGACCAGAGAATCGAGTGTCCCTTGCACGAGCTCTCCTGAACCGGAAGATCAGACCGCCTTGACGATGCGCTCGCGGTTTCCGAAATAGGGCTGCAACGCCGCGGGAATCCGGATCGAGCCGTCGGCTTGCTGGAAGTTCTCGAAAATCGCGACCAGCGTGCGCCCGACGGCCAGGCCCGAGCCGTTCAGCGTGTGCAGGTAGCGAGGCTTGCCGCCGCCGGCCGGTCGATAGCGCAACCCGGCGCGGCGAGCTTGAAAGGCCTCGCAGTTCGAGCACGAGGAAATCTCTCGATAGGCGTTTTGTCCCGGCAGCCACACTTCGAGATCGTAGGTCTTGGCCGCCGAGAAGCCGGTGTCGCCGGTCGACAGGGTAACCACGCGATAGGGGAGCTCGAGGGCCTGGAGCACTCGCTCGGCATGGCCGGTGAGCTCCTCGAGCGCCTCGTAGCTGGTCTCGGGCGTGGTCAGGTGGACCAGCTCGACTTTCTGAAACTGGTGCTGGCGAATCAGGCCCCTTACGTCCTTGCCGTAGGAGCCGGCTTCGGCCCGAAAGCAGGGCGTGTAGGCGGCGTACTTGAGTGGCAGCTCGGCCTCTTCGAGGATCTCGCCTCGGTGGAGATTGGTCACCGGCACCTCGGCCGTCGGAATCAGGTAGTACTCGTGGCCGCGAAGCTTGAACAGGTCTTCTTCGAACTTGGGCAACTGTCCGGTCCCGACCAGAGCATCGGCATTTACGATGAAAGGAGGCAGAACCTCACGGTAGCCATGCTCGCCGGTGTGGAGATCGAGCATGAAGTTGATCAGAGCTCGCTCGAGCCGCGCCCCGTCTCCGAAGTAGGCGGTGAAACGAGCACCGGCGATCTTGGCGCCCCGCTCGAAGTCCAGAATGCCGAGCTCGGGCCCCAAATCCCAATGCGCCTTGGCCTCGAAGCCAAAGGAGGCAGGCTCGCCGACCACACGCTCGACGCGATTGGACTTCTCGTCGGCGCCGGAAGGAACGCTATCGTGGGTGAGGTTCGGGAAGGAGAAGTCGAGCTCTCCGAGCTCGGCCTCGGACTTCTCGAGCCCGACTCCGAGCTCGGAGATCTTGCCCTTGAGCTCTCCGACCTCGGCCAAGATCGCCTCGGCGTCACCACCCTCGCGCTTGATCGCGCCGATCTGCTTCGAGCGCTCGTTTCTCTTCTGCTTGAGCTGCTCGACCTCGCCGAGAATCGAGCGGCGTTTCCGGTCGAGGTCAATCCACCGATCGAGTAGGCCGGGGTCCACTCCTCGGAGCGTCAGACGCTCGCGCGCGGATTCGGTTTCGGAGCGCAGGTAGTCGCGGGACAACATGAACGCAGTCTAGCGAACGCGCACGGCTCCGAAAACCAGTCGGGAGGGGACACCTAGGAAAGGTGTCCCCGAGGTCGCGGCAGCCGGCCGGCGATCAGGTCCAGGGTCGCTTCGACCACGCGCTCGAGCGGGCGGGCATCGGCCCGGCCCTGACCCGCCAGATCGAAGGCCGTGCCGTGATCCACGGAAGTGCGGATGATCGGCAAACCGAGTGTCCAGTTCGTGGCGGTGCCGAAGGCGACGGTCTTGACCGGGATGAGGCCCTGATCATGGTAGAGAGCCAGCACCCAGTCGCACTCGCCCCGGCGCGCGCGGGCGAAAAGGGAGTCGGCGCTTTCGGGACCGCCGACATCAATGCCCGCCTCACGGCACCTTGCAATCGCCGGCTCGAGGATGTCGAGATCCTCCCGGCCCATGAGGCCACCTTCCCCGGCATGGGGATTCAAACCCGCAACCAGGATGCGGCCACCGGCGTTTTCTTGCAGACACTTCACCGCCTGGACAATCGAGTCAGCGTTCAGAGAGCTCACGGCCTCGGCCAGCGCAATGTGAGTAGTGAGCAATGCGACTTGAAGATCGGAAGTAAGGAAGGTCATCAAGAAATCGCGCCCGTACGTGCCCTTGCCACAGATCTCCGCGACGAAGTCGGTCTGTCCTCGGAAGCTCGGAAGGTGATGCTTGGCGATCGAGTATTTGCTGACCGGCGCGGTGACCACCGCGTCGACCAGGCCGGAGAGCGCCAGCTGGACGCCGGTTTCAAGGCAACCGATCGCGGCTGCGGCGTCTTTCGGCCCGGAATCTCCATAGCGGATACTGCGTGCCACCGCCATCGGATCCAGTACGGCGATGCCGTCCTTCTCTTCGCGATCGAGCAGCTGCTCACGGCTCTCGAGTGAGGTCAGGTACTCGAAAACGATCCCGGTTTCGCCGGTCACCGTTTCGCGCACCTGCTCCAGAGCCGACCTCTCAGCCACGAGGAGCGGCAAGAAGCCCCCTGGCCGGGTCGACGCCCACTTCAAGAGGATCTCCGGTCCCACCCCGGCCGGATCGCCCTGGGTGATAGCCAGGGCCGGAATGTGGCCTCCTGCCGTCAACTCAGGAAGAAGTCGGCCCGGAACCGCGTCGCTTGCGCCGCTTCAGTTCTTCTTCCTTGAACATGTAGCGGATGTTGTGCTTCGGTATCAGCAGGTTCGGCTCGCGGTGCCGATTCAGTTTGATGGCGCCCTTGTCGTACCACTCGATCCAACCCTTGAGCTCGGTGCCGTCCGTCAAAACGACGATCATCGAGGTCTTGGCGGCCATCTGCTTCAGGTAGTAGAACTCCTCGGCGTTGGTCTGTTCGGGCGGCGCGTGCTTGCGCCGGACGGACCTGGCCCCTCCTTTTTGATCGGAAAGATCAGGCCGGATTAGCTTTCGATTGGGCATCTCAGCTCGCTTGTTGTTGCGCCTTCGGCTTCTTGGCCGGAGGCTGTTTATACTGATCGTCTTCGTAGGCAAGGCAGCAGAGCAGACGCCCGCACTGACCGGAGATCTTCGATGGATTGAGGCTCAAGTTCTGCCGCTTGGCCATCTGGATCGAGATCGGGCGGAAGTCCTTGAGCCAGGACGAGCAACACAGCGTTCTTCCGCAAACACCGACCCCGCCGATCAAGCCGGCTTCGTCGCGGGACCCGACCTGCACCATGCGCACCTTGGTCGAAAACCGCTTCGCGAGGTCGCGAACCAGCCCCCTGAAATCGACTCGGCTTTCAGAGGTGAAGTAGAACTGCGCCGATTGGCCATCGAGCGAGAAGTCCACCTTCGAGATCTTCATGTCCAGCCCCAAAGTACGAACACGCTCGCGTCCGAACCGCTTTCCCGTGTCCTCGTTGATCAACTGACGTTCGTGGGACCGCCGATCGGACTCGGACGCGGCACGAATAATCCGAATCGCGCTCGATTTCTGACAGGGCTTGAAGACCGGCATCGGCGACTGCTCGACGCGACCGACGGCGTGCCCAGTCTCGAGCTCGACCACAACCGGATCACCTTTGGCAAACAAATGTTCCCCTGTGGAGCACAACGTCAGGTTGGTTTCCTCGCGGAACCGTACGCCGATGAAGTTGTTTTCGACCGCGGTAGACATCCCCTTGAATGAACAAGCCTGGCAACCACTCATGCACTTCCTCTAACAACTCGGACCAAGTGAACTCCCGACCCTCAACGGCCTGAGTCGGTCCGCACGTTTGACGGGCTTTGAAACATTATACGAGAACTCGCCGGCCGATATCGCTGCGATAAGTCAGTCCATTCCAACGAATCTCACCGGCTGCCTGGTAGGCGGCCCGGAGAGCCTCTCGGAGAGACGCGCCGGAGGCGCAAATATTCAGAACTCGGCCCCCTGCGGTCACGAGATTCTCGCCTTCAAGCTTGGTGCCAGCGTGGAAGATCACGGTTCCGGGCCTTGCCGCTGCTTCAGCCAGGCCGAAGATCTGATCGCCGAAAATCGGGGCGTCCGGGTAGCCTGGCGCGGCCAAAACGACACAAGCGGCGGCCTCGCGCCGAAACTCGAGCCTGGTCATCTCGAATCGACCGGCCGCCCCTTGGCTGAGTACCGGCAGCAGATCGTCGGTCATGCGCATGAGCAAAGGCTGGGCCTCGGGATCGCCCAGACGCACGTTGAACTCCAAGACCTTGGGCCCCTCGGCGGTGAGCATGAGTCCGACGTACAGGAACCCTCGGAAAATCCGGCTCTCTTCGGCCATACCATCGACCACCGGCCGCAGAACCTTTTCGATGACCTCGGCCGCTTCTTGCGCCGACAAGACCCCGGACGGGCTGTGGGCTCCCATACCACCAGTATTGGGACCCTGATCGCCGTCCCCGATCCGCTTGTAGTCCTTGCTGGTGGCCAGCGGCAGCACGCGCTTGCCGTCGCACACGGCGATCAGCGAAACCTCCTCGCCCTCCAGGCAGCGCTCGACGACAATCCGATCACCGCTCGACCCGAATCGTCTCTCTTCGAAGAACGTGTCGAGGGCGATCGCGGTCTGTTTTCGGTTCTCGGCGATCAACACTCCCTTGCCCGCCGCCAGACCCTCCGCCTTGAGCACGATTGGCAGACCCAGGCTCTTGATCGCTTTGCGGGCCTCGGCCGCCGTATGGGCAACTTCGAACTCGGCCGTCGGAATCGAATGGCGCTCCATGAACTCCTTCGCGAAGACCTTGCTCCCTTCGAGCTCGGCGGCGCCCTGGCGCGGACCGAAGATCGCCAGCCCCTGACGCTCGAACTCGTCCACGATACCCAGCGTCAGCGGCAGCTCCGGACCGACTACGGTTAGGTCGATCTTGAGATCGGAAGCGAAATCGGCGAGCTTGCCGATCTCATCGACGGCAATCGGCACACGGTCGGCGATTTCGGCGATGCCGGGGTTGCCCGGAGCGCAGAACAACTCCTTAAGCTCACTGCTTTGGCGCAGCTTCCAGCAGATCGCGTGCTCTCTTCCACCTCCACCGACTACCAGTACTCGCATGGCTCCTCTGATTTTTCTAGGCCGCGGCTGGCGGCCGAAACGTGTTGGATGGATGGTACCAGCTGAGAGTGTCTCTCAGGCGCCGGACCACCGTCCTCAGAATGAGGCGCGCAAGCGCAAATGGCACCGAAGTCACTGGAGTTTCTGACCTCGACCGGCCCTGGCATCACGATTGCTCTCTCGAAGACCCAGAAGGAATGGAGGAAACGTCATGAGAAAACCACTGATCGCCACAACGGTTTGCCTGGTTGCAGGCGTGCTTTTCACCACCGCCTCGGAGGCGCAGTACCGTCCCGCCAAACGCTACAACGAACCCTCGTTCAGGATTCAACTGGGCGAGTTCGAGCCCGACGGCAACTCCAGCTATTGGGACGATTCCGCTTTCGATTTCGATCGCGACGCCAGCGATTTCGAAGACGCCACCCTGGGTCTCTCGTACATCCGTCCGCTGGGCCCGAAGCTGGCCCTGCAGATCTCCGGCTTCTTCTACGAGGCCGCCGAAGATCTCGCCTACCGGAGGTTCGAGGATCAGGCCGGTAACGACATCCTGCACACCACCGAGGTCGAGCTTGCCGCCGTCACGGCCGGTCTGATCTACAAGTTCACTGGGCCGGACGCGGCGCTGGTTCCCTATGTCGGAGCCGGTGGCGGCCTCTATGCCTGGAGTTTGACCGAGTTCGGCGACTTCATCGACTTCGACGACCCAGACCTCGAAATCTTCGACGCCTTCTTCGAAGACGAAGATGAGGAGCTGGGCGTTTACTTCACCGCCGGCCTCGAGGTGCCGCTGGCCGACACCTGGGCGCTCTTCGCGGAAGCCCGCTGGGACAGCGCCGAAGCCGACCTGGCCGGCGACTTCCAGGGCCTGGGCGAGATGGACCTCTCCGGGAGGAGTTACTCCGCCGGTATCAGCTGGAGCTTCTAAGGCTCTTCGGGGGCCGCGAACCGCGAGTCGGTCAGGAACTCGCGATCGGTCAAGGACCCCAAGAAGGCAATCAAGTCATCTTGCTCCTGAGCGGTCAGAGCAAAACCGCTCAGGAGTTTGCTTTTGAGCGGGCTCGTACGGCCCGCCCCCCGGCCTCCGCTGGCGTAGAAAAGAGCTACCTCGCCGAGGGTCGCGAGGCTGCCGTCGTGCATATAAGGCGCGGTCACCTCGATATTGCGCAGAGTCGGCGCTCGAAACCGCCCCATGTCCTCGGCTAGCTTGGTGATCTCGAAGACCCCCCGATTGGGCGCCGGGTAGGCGCCGGCGCCGTCCTCATCGAAGAGTCCGGTGTTGTGAAACTCCGACTCGACCTTGCCGATCTCGGGTCCGCCGGCGCCTGGAGCCACGGCGGCTCGCACCGGGCCCGAGAAGTTCAAGCCCGAGTGGCACTCGGAACAACGCATCCGCTCGGAGGAGAACAGCTCCATGCCGCGCTTTTCCGCGTCGCCCAACGGCTCGTCCCAGAATAGGTAGCGGTCGTAGGGCGAGTTGCCCGAGATCAACGTGCGCTCGAAGGCGGCAATTGCCCGGGTCACGGTATCGATCGAGATCTGCTCTTCCGGAAAGGCCTCTCGAAACAGAGCCTTTGTCACGTCGTCGTTTCTGAGCCGCTCGAGGACCTCTTCTTCCCGGCCGGCGATTCCGAGCTCGACCGGATCCCGATTGAGCATGGGGTTGAGCGCTTGCTGCTCGAGCCGCGCCAGACTCGGATCCGCCCAGTTGTAGGTCGCGTTGTAGGCGACGTTGGTGAGACTCATCGCGCTGCGGGGATGGGTCTGTCCGGTTGCGCCAAGCGCCCTGCCGCGGCCGTCGGTAAACGCCAGCTCCTGGCGGTGGCAATCGGCGCAAGAAAAGTCACCGGAACCCGAGAGCCGCGAATCGTAGAAGAGCCGACGTCCGAGCCGCACCTTGGCGGCGGACATGGGATTGTCTCCCGGCACTTGGGGCTCGGGAAACCCCGCCGGCAATTGCCAGGAAAACGCGACAGCCGAAGAGGGGAGCGACACGAACTCGGACCGTCCGATCGTGCCGCAGGCGATCAAGGCCACAGCTGGAGCGAGTCTCAGCAGCGCCCGGCCGCCGACACTCCGCCAACCGGCCCTCTGGCTCGGCGCACGGATAGCTGCTCTCCTACCAGTCGCGAGCCTGGGCGGGCCCGAGCATCGCCGCGTGGCCGGCGACGTCGGCGCGCTCTTCCACCCAACTCGAGAACTCTTCCAGGTCGGCCTCGGAGACCCCGGCCGAGCCGCTTTCGCTCTGCGCGTTCTGCGCTAGCCATCTCTTCATGGCAGTCATGAGCTCATCGGCCCTGGCCTGATCGACACGCATCAAGGTCAAGTAGGCACTCTTTGCCTTTTCCAGTCGATTCAACGCCAGATAGGCCTCGGCGCGATACTCGATCGCCTCCGTGTACCCCGGAGCCAGGGTCAGAGCCCGGTCGTAGGCCTCGATGGACTCGTCGAACTCGCCGGTCTTGCGCAGTGCGTATCCGAGGCTGCTGTATGCCTGATGCATGCGGGGATTCGCGGTCACGGCATTGCGCTGCAATTTCACGGCTTTGCCGTATTCCTTCGTCGCCTTGTTGAGGAGCTTGTCGGCCGCGGCTCCTTCCGCCTCGGCGGCCTTCTTCTCGAGCTCCCAGGCCTTGTCGCGATGCGCGAGGCCCTGCTCGTAGTGCTTCTGGGCGTTCGTTTCCGGGCTTTCCGGAGCCGAGGGGGTCGAGGGAAAGCTGGAAGAGCCCCCGCTGGCCCAGCCGGTCGCCGGCAGAACGAGGCCGAGACACAGTGCCGCGATCAGGAGTCTTCCGGAGAAATCGACCAACCGGGCGGGCTTGCTGAGGCTACTTGGCATGGCTTGACGCTCCTTGCAGGCAATCGGTTTCACGCTTGGACGCGAATCATAGCGCGCTTAGTCCGCCCGGCCTCGCCGAGGCGGCTCGATCGAGCCACTTTGACAACATACGAAACATGACTCCCGAGCGGTTTCACCGAATTCGCGCGGTTCTCGAACGACGCCAGCTCGACTTGACCGTGCTCTTGGAGAACGTCCACAAACCCCACAATTTCGCCGCGGTGCTCAGGACCGCCGATGCCGTCGGCCTCTACCAAGCCCACGCCGTGGTGCCCGATCGAGATCTCAGAACCGCGCTGGTCTCGGCGAGCGGCGCGGACAAATGGGTCGAAGTCGAGCTTCACGGAACCACCGCCGAGGGACTCGACGACCTCGGGCGAAGGGGTCTGAGGATTCTGGCCGCGCACCCCGCCCCCGACGCCCTCGACTACCGAACCGTCGACTTCACGCGGCCGACGGCGGTGCTCTTCGGCCAGGAGAAAGACGGTCTGAGCGCCGAGGCCCTGACCGTCGCCGATTCGACAATCAGCATACCTATGGTTGGCTTCGTAACCTCCCTCAACGTCTCGGTGGCCGCCGCCGTGGTCCTGTTCGAAGCCATGCGCCAGCGAGCCGCCGCCGGGCTCTACGCAAAGAGCCGCATGGACTCGGACCTGTTCGCGCGCAAGCTGTTCGAGTGGGCGTACCCCGAGCTCGCGGATCTTTGCCGCCGCCGCGGCGTCGGCTACCCGAGGCTCGATGAGGATGGCGGTCTGCTGGATCCCCTTCCGCGGTAGAACCCGCGCGCAAAACCAGTCGGGAGGGGACACCATCGGAATGGTGTCCCCGGTCTACCGCTGCAGCCGCGTCGTCAGCCGCAGCACGTACCAGAACATCATGCCGACCGAGGCGAACAGCGACAGCGCCGCCCCCACGTGGCGCGGCGTCCGAAGCCGGCGATGCCGCCGATAGCGACGCGCGATACCGGCGGTGTCGTAGAGGATCGACGCTCCCGAGAAAGCAATCATCGCGACGCTGAACCAGGTCCCCAGCCGCCAACCGAAGACCAGTGAAGCGACGATTAGGATCAGCGCGATGATGCCACCCCAGTAGAGAAACGATCTCAGAGACGAGAAGTCGTTGCGGGACGTCCAGGCGACCAGAGTCAACCCAACGGCACCCATCACCGTCACCTGCGCCGCCTGCTCGATCGTGCCTGGCGCCCAATGGTTGGCGCGGTAGAGGAGGGGCACGAAGATCAGCCCCTTGCCAACGATGTAGAGACCCAGGCCAACGTACTGGCCCAGAGGTGAGCTGAGGCGCCAGGCCATCCGGCTCGCGAACCAGGCGATCATCAAAAACGCGGCCAGGATCAGGCCCCACGGAACTCCGGCCATCGCGCCCGCGAGCTTGTCCGCAACGCCCGATTTGAAGAGCGCCACCTCGAACGCCACGAACACCAGGATGGCGCCCAACAGATGCAGATAGACGCGCGTGACAAACGTCGCGCGGGCGCTCTTGCCCGGCGCGATCGGCCGTCCGGCGAGAGCCTCCGAGCCCATCAGCCGGTTTCTCGCAACCAAAGTCCGTTCACAGACGGCAAGTGTTCAGGCCGCGCTTCTCGAGATAGCGCTGATGGTACTCCTCGGCGCGCCAAAACTTCTGAGCCGGGGCGATCTCGGTCACGATCGGATCGGAAAAGCGGTCACTGGCGTCGAGCTCTGCAATCGCGCGTTCGGCCCTCTCGCGCTGCTCCTCGTCGTGAAAAAAGATCGCCGATCGATACTGCTTGCCGACATCCGGGCCCTGCCGGTTCAATGTGGTCGGGTCGTGGTTGCTCCAGAAGACATCGAGCAACTCTTCGTAGGAGGTCTTGTCGGGGTCATAGTCGACCTGAACGACCTCCGCATGGCCGGTCGTGTCCGTACAGACGTCCTCGTAGCTCGGATTATCCAGATGGCCACCCATGTAGCCGGAGACGGCATCTTCCACTCCTTCGATTTGGCGAAAAGCCGCCTCCACGCCCCAGAAGCATCCGGCTCCGAACGTTGCAGTAGCAGTCATCGTCTTCTCCTCTGGTCTATCTTCGCTTGGGCAAATAGAGGTCGGTGATCGTACCCTCGAACGCCTCGGCGGCGAAGCCGATGGTCTCGGACACGGTCGGATGCGGATGGATTGTGAGTGCCAGGTCCGTCGCCTCGCAATCCATTTCGATCGCCAGGGCAATCTCCGAGATCAAGTCTCCGGCGCCCGGGCCCACGATCCCGGCGCCGAGCAGCCGCTTCGTCTCGGGGTCGAACAGTAGCTTGGTCCGGCCGTCCGTCCTACCCATGCCGAGAGACCGGCCACTCGCCGACCATGGGAAAACAGCCTTCTCGTACGAGGTCCCGGTTTCTCTGGCCTCGAGCTCGCTGAGACCCACCCAGGCGATTTCGGGATCGGTGTAGGCGACGGACGGAATCGCGCGCGCGTCGAAAGCACTCTTCTCACCCGCCGCGTTCTCCGCAGCGACCTTGGCCTGATGGGCCGCTTTGTGAGCGAGCATCGGCTCCCCAACAATGTCGCCAATGGCGTAGATGTGCGGCTGGTTCGTGCGCTGCGATCGGTCCACGGCGATGAAGCCTCGCTCGTCCACCGCGACGCCCGCTGCCCCGGCGTTCAGCAAATCACCGTTCGGGCGCCGGCCCACCGCGATCAGGGCCCGGTCGAAAGTCGAGGACTTCGATGAGTCCGGTCCAACCAGAGTGGCGATGAGCCCGGCCTCGGAGCTCTCTATAGCCGCTACCTTGGTGCCGAGGTGGATCTCGGCGTCGAGATCCTTACGCAGGCGCTTCTCGAGTGGCTTCACCAGATCGCGATCGCAACCCGGGATCAGTCCATCCAACAGCTCGACAACCGTCAGCTTGGTCCCCAAAGCGCCGTAGACCATGGCCATCTCGAGTCCGATGATTCCGCCACCCACGAGCAACAGGCTCTCGGGTGTCTCGGCCAACTCGAGCGCGTCGGTCGAGTCCATGACTCGGGGATCATCGTAGGGCACGCCGGGGATCTTCACGACCCTGGAGCCGGCAGCGATGGTCGCCTGGGCGAAGCTCAGTTTCTGCAGTTCGTCAGAGCCGTCGATCTCGATCTCGTGCGGGCCTGCGAACTGGGCGGTGCCCTCTACCACCCGCACGTTTCGCCTTTTGGCGAGCGCTCTCAACCCACCGGTCAATCGGCCGACCACCTCGGTTTTCCACGAGCGCAGACGATCCAAGTCAACTTCGGGAGGGCCGAACGACACGCCGTGCTCGGCAAGAGCCCCCGCCTCGTGCACGACCTCCGCCACATGAAGCAGGGCTTTGGAAGGAATGCAGCCTACGTTGAGGCATACGCCGCCGAGCACCGGATAGCGCTCGATCAGCGTGACTCGCAGCCCCAGATCGGCGGCTCGGAAGGCGGCCGTGTAGCCGCCGACACCGGCACCGATGACCACCAGATCGGTGTCGTAGGTCTCGGCTGCGGTGGCGGAAGCCGGGGAAACCGACGCCGCCGGATCGATCCGTTCGGCAGCGGATGGCTCTGCCGAGAAGTGCGCCGAGGACTCGTCCCGCGTCGCCGACCCGGCGCTCTCGGAGGGCATCTCCAGAAACTCGGACGCCGCCTCCTCTGTGACCTCCATGAGCAGGATCAAGGAGCCCTGCGTGATCGTGTCGCCCCGCTTGACCTTGAGCTCGCGCACTTTGCCGGCCACCGGCGACGGCACGTCCATCGAGGCCTTGTCGCTTTCGAGCGTGATCAGGCTGTCTTCGAGAGCAATCTGGTCGCCGGCGGCGACCAGGACTTCGACAACGTCGACGGAGTCGTCGGTGCCCAGATCGGGAACCCGGACTTCGCTCAGGTGGTCCATCACAGAATCAATCTACGGATGTCGGAGAGCACCTGGCTCAGATAGGTCGTAAAGCGCACGGCCATGGCGCCATCGATCACCCGGTGGTCGTAGGAAAGCGAGAGCGGCAGAATCAATCGCGGCTCGAAGGACTCGCCGTTCCAGACCGCTTGTTGGCGCGATCTGGAAACACCGAGAATCGCCACCTCGGGCCAGTTGACGATTGGCGTAAAAAAGGTTCCACCGATACCGCCCAGGCTCGACACCGTGAAACTCGCGCCTCGGACCTGGTCGGGTTTGAGCTTGCGCTCGCGCGCCTGGGCGCTGACCTCGGCCAACTCGCGTGCGAGATCGAACACGCTCTTCCGATCGACGTCACGAATCACCGGAACTACCAGCCCTTCGGGTGTGTCCACCGCGACACCCAGGTGGTAGTACTTCTTGACCACGAGTTGTTCACCGTCGGCATCGAGTGACGCATTGACGCGGGGAAACTCCTTGAGCGCCGCCACCACCGCTTTCATGACGAAAGCCAGCGGCGTCAGGCTGAAGCCCTGTTCTTTGGCCCGGGTCTTGTGCTCCTGTCGAAAGGCCTCGAGCTCGGTGATGTCGCTCTCATCGTGCTGGGTGACATGCGGAATCGTCAGCCAGCTCCGGGTCAGGCTCGGCCCCGAGATCTTCTGGATGCGCGTGAGAGGCTGGCGCTCGATCTCCCCGAAGGTCGAAAAATCGATCACCGGAAGCTCGACCGCGACAGCTCCGGCCCGAGCCGTCGGCTTGGACAGCGATTCCTTGACGAACCTCTCCACATCCTCCTTGAGAATTCTCGCCTTGCGGCCGGTACCGCGAACGCGGCTGAGATCAACGCCCAGCTCGCGCGCGAACCGACGCACCGCCGGCGAGGCGTAGACCTTGGAGAAGTCGTTCGGCGGGGACATCGGCTCGGGCGACGGCGGGGGTGGCGCTGTGGCCGGACCCGGTACCGGGCTCGGAGTCGTCTGCTCGATCGGCTTAGGCCGCTCTTGAGAGCTCTCTAGCTCGGGCGCCGGCGCGGCCTTCGGAGGCGCCGGAGCCGGCGGGGCCGCGGCCTCGGCAGCCGGCTCCTCGCTCTCGCCCGCCGCTACCTCGAGCATCAGAATGGTACTCCCCTCGCGCACCTTGTCACCCGCCTTCACCTTGACCTCGCGCACGGTACCTGCAAACGGCGCCGGTACGTCCATGGTCGCCTTGTCGCTCTCGAGTGAGATCAGCGAGTCGTCTTGTTTGACCTGGTCTCCGCTGGCAACCAACACCTCGACGACATCGACCTCGTCGATGTCTCCAATGTCAGGGATGGTGACTTCTCGTAGTTCCGGCATGCCCTCGCCGCTAGACCTTCCAGGGCTCCGGACCCCGTGTCTCGATCTCGTACCGACCGATGGCCTCCGCGACCTTCGCCGGCGGCACGGCTCCTTCGTCGGCAAGCGCCTTGAGAGCAGCAACCGCGACGTGGCGCCGATCGACTTCGAAAAACGCCCGCAACCGCTCCCGGGTGTCGCTCCGTCCGAATCCGTCGGTACCCAGGGTGACGTACCGGCGCGGCACGAATGGCCTGATCTGTTCGGCAAATGAACGAACGTAGTCGGTAGCCGCGATCACCGGTCCTTCGGTCGGGCCGAGCAGCGTGTCGACATAACTCCGCCTCGGCTCGTCCTCCGGGTGCAGCCGATTCCAGCGCTCTACCTCGACGCCGTCTCGCCGCAGCTGGTTGAAGCTGGGCACGCTCCAAACGTCGGCCGCGACCCCGAAGTCGTTGCGCAGCAACTCGGCCGCGGCTTCGACCTCGCGCAGAATGGCCCCGGAACCGAGCAGCTGCGCCCACGGCGTATCGGCGCCAGTGCCGGCATGACCGCCCTCGGCTTCCCGCAACCTGTACATCCCCTTGCAGATGCCCTCGACAGAACCTTCGGGCAGGGTCCCGTGCGGATAGTTCTCATTCAACAACGTGATGTAGTAGAAGGTGTCTTCGTCTTCCGAATACATCCGGCGCAAACCGTCCTGGATGATCACGGCGAGCTCGTAGCCGTAGGTCGGGTCATAGGCCCGGCATGTCGGAACCGTGGCGGCGACGAGATGGCTGTGTCCGTCCTGGTGCTGAAGTCCCTCGCCGTTCAAAGTGGTTCGCCCGGAAGTCGCCCCCATGAGGAATCCGCGGGCGCGCATGTCGCCCGCCTGCCAAATGAGGTCCCCGACCCGCTGAAATCCGAACATCGAATAGAAGATGAAAAAGGGAATCATGTGAAGGCCGTGGTTGGCGTAGGAAGTACCGGCGGCGATCCACGAGCACAGGGCTCCGGCTTCGTTGATACCTTCTTGGAGCATCTGGCCGTGCTTCTCTTCTCGGTAGTAGGCAAGCTGGTCGCGGTCCTCGGGGGTGTAGAGCTGGCCCGTGGACGCGTAAATACCGACCTGCCTGAACATTCCCTCCATGCCGAACGTGCGTGCCTCGTCGGCCACGATCGGTACCACGCGATCCTTGATCTGCTTGTCCCGCGTCAGCGTCATCAGGATGCGGACAAAGGCCATGGTGGTTGAGAGCTCCCGTTCGCCGCTGCCCTCGAGAAGGACGCTCAGGCTCGAGAGCTCCGGAACTTCGAGCCTTGAAGCGCGGATGTTTCTCGCCGGAAGGTACCCGCCGAGGGCCTCCCGGCGCTCGCGCAGATAGCGGATCGGGGCGCTGTCCTCGGCGGGCTTGTAGAACGGAAGATCATCGAGCTGTTCTTCGGTGATCGGAATGTTGAAGCGGTCCCGGAAGTGCCGGAGCGCTTCCTCTCCGATCTTCTTCTGCTGGTGCGTGATGTTCTGGCCTTCGCCGGCTTCGCCCATGCCGTAGCCTTTGATGGTCTTCGCCAGGATCACCGTCGGCCGACCTTCGTGCTTTACGGCCGCCGCGTAGGCGGCGTAGACCTTTTGCGGATCGTGGCCACCGCGCTTCAAGCGCCAGAGGTCCTCGTCCGACATGTCGGCGACCATTTCTTTGAGCTCCGGGTATTTGCCGAAGAAGTTCTCACGCACGAAGGCACCGTCGTTGGCGGCGAAGGCCTGGTACTCACCGTCGACGACCTCTTCCATTCGCCGGCGCAGGAGGCCCGACTGGTCTCGCGCGATCAGCGGGTCCCAGTTCGAGCCCCACACGACCTTGATCACGTTCCAGCCGGCGCCCCGAAACACGGCTTCCAGCTCCTGAATGATCTTGCCGTTGCCGCGTACCGGTCCGTCGAGGCGCTGGAGGTTGCAGTTGATGACAAAGATCAGATTGTCGAGCTTCTCGCGGGTGGCCAGCGAGATCGCACCCAGCGATTCCGGCTCGTCCATTTCGCCATCGCCCAGAAACGCCCAGACTTTGCGACCCTCGGTGTCGACGAGACCACGGTTGTGCAGGTACTTCATGAAGCGGGCCTGATAGATGGCCGAGATCGAAGTCAGTCCCATTGACACCGTCGGGAACTGCCAGAAGCCCGGCATCAGCCACGGATGGGGGTACGACGAGAGGCCGTTGCCGCCCACCTCCTCGCGGAAGTGGTTGAGCTGCTCCTCTGTGATCCGCCCCTCCAGAAAGGCCCGGGCATAGACGCCCGGTGAGCTGTGCCCCTGGAACATGACGAGATCGCCACCGTGCTCGTCGCTGGGCGCGTGAAAGAAGTGATTGAACCCGACTTCGAAGAGGTTGGCTACCGATTGGTAGCTGGCAATGTGGCCGCCCAATCCGCCGCCCTTGCGATTTGCCTTGACCACCATGGCCATTGCGTTCCAGCGAATGATCGACTTGATCCGCCGCTCGAGCGATGGGTCGCCGGCGCGTCTGGCTTCCTGGTGCGGTGGAATCGTGTTGATGTAGGCGGTGGTGGCGTTGAAGGGTAGGTAGGCCCCGGTGCGGCGTGCCTTCTCGACCAGCGCCTCGATCAAGAAGTGCGCTCGCGCCGGCCCGTCACGCTCGATGACCTCGGCGAGGGCGTCCTTCCATTCGCGGGTTTCCTGGGGATCGATATCGCTCGGGGGGAATGAAGAATCAAGGGTCACGACTTTGTCGTTCGCTTCCATATGCGATTCCTTAGGCGGTTCCTTGGGGGCCATGGCGACGCATTGTACCGAAAGATAGATAACCGATCGCTCGTTCTATTTAGAGGCTTCCCGTAATCCCTGATACCCCCGATTACCCTCGGAGCTCTCGGACCCGAATCCTGGAAGTGCTCGGATCCTCGCCGACATCGACCCAGGCTATGAACAGCTTGCTCTGGACCTTCCGGAGAACCGGGAAGCCGCTGGCCCGGGCCGCGGTGGTGTGCGCCACGGTCCGAGGCTCTCCGACGGCGCCCCCGGAGCCAAACGGCTGGATCAGAATCTCGACGTTCTGGTTCCGTCTCGAGACCCAGCTCACCCAGGCGACGCCCTGGGCGTCGAGAGCGGTGTCGACCCTACCCAGAACCTGGCCGTCATCGACAACGATGGGCGCGTCGAAGCTCGCTCCCGAATCGTCGGAAAAAGCGATCTGGACTCGCGAGTTGTCTGCAGCCGCCGTGAACCAGGCCACCGCGACGCGGTTCTCGATCGCGTCGACCGCCGGCCCGTTCACCGGACAACCATCGATTCGCCAACCGTCGTGATGAACCGCCTGGGGCTCGGTCCAGCCGGCCGCGGTTCTTCGCACCGAAAAAACGTCGCGCACCTCGTCCTCGGAGCGATCTCTGTAGACGACCAGAGGACCCTCACGCGTTACCACCGCATCGGTTCCACAACATTCGCAGACCCGAGCATCGAGCACCCGTTCGACGCCGTCGGGATCCTCGATTCGCGCGCTCCGCACCGTCATCGGGGCACGGTGAATCATCTCGCGCCCGTCCAGCCAGAACGCGCGAGCTCCGTCGCCTTCGGGCACCATCGCCACGAAGCCGTGCTCTGTCGGCGTGGAGTCGCTGTTGAGCTTGCCGACCGGTTGCCAGCTTGAACCCCGATCGTCCGACCGCGCCACAAAGACCGAGTAGGCGTAGGTGTCTTCGGCGGTCTTGGCCAGCCAGTGGGCGTAGAGCCTTCGATCACCGGCTTGCACGAGAGACGGGATGTCGGCCCAGTTGGCAAAGAAGTCGGAGCCCGCGGCGATCGATACCGGATCGGACCAACCCGCTTCTCCGAGAAGCGCGAAACGAAGCCTGTGGCCAGCGGAATTGGACCCGCTCACCGGTTCGAGCCAGGTTGCCGCGAGCCGGCCCCCAACCGACGCCAGGTTGGGCGCGAGTGCGCCCGGCTCCGCGGGCGGATCGATCGCCGCGCTCTCGGACTCGGAGATCACAACTCCTGGCGCCCGGTCCGACGAATCCTCGGAGCCGGGCGTCGGTGCGCACGAAGCGAGCGCGAGATACAGAGCGGCCAGGGAGGCGAGGGCCCACCTGCCCGTCACACGAGACCTGCGGCTCGGGGAGTCGACCCGGCTGACCCGGATCAGCCCTCTCCACCAAGGGCAACGACACCGCACGCGAGCCGCGAACCCGCCGCTCCGGTCGGCTGCGACACGAGATCGTCGGCCTTCTCATGCAGAATCACGCCCCGACCGACAATGGAGTTCTCGCCCTCGCCGAGGGTAATCAGGTCCGATGTCAACTCGAGATGGCCGGATCCGTCCTCGCCGATCTCGATGTTACCGAGATCGCCGGCATGCCGCTCGGCGTCACCGGGACCCCCGTGGGGCGCATCGGTCGGATTGAAGTGGCCCCCGGCGGACTTGAAGTTGTCCGAACTGCAGTCGCCGACCTCGTGAATGTGGAGACCATGCGTTCCGGGAGGCGCGCCCTCGATATGCGCGGTGATCGCGACGGTATCTCCGTCTTGCGAGAACATCACCATTCCCGACGCCGTCGTATCGGACCGCGGTTCGAGCCTCGCGAGAGCCGTCATGGATTCGACGGCAACGGGCTCTTCCATCGTCGCCGCGGCGGGTTCCTGCGCCGGCGCCTCTTGCTTCTTCGCGCAGCCAACGGCCACAACCGAGAGCACCGCCATACCTAAAACCAGTTGTCTCCAGCTCGTCTTCATCATCGCAATCGACCTCCTTCGCAAACGAAGCGCTAGTCTACACGGCTCGCGCCGCCGCTTACCGGGCCGGGTCAACCAGCTCGAGACGCACCCGCATCCCCTTGCGAACAACCGTGATCTCGAGCGGCACGGCCCTTTCGTCGTCGGTCAGAACCAGATCCAGCTTGCCGCCCCAGGCCGGCCGACCCGGCTTGCGCAGGCCACGAATCGCATAGGAACGTGTGGAGATCTGCCGGCCGTTCCATTCCGCCCTACCTCGAGGACCGGGCCGTATGATGACCGGGTTGAGCCGTCCGCTGGACCAAATCGTCTCTTCGCGCGGCCGGTCTGGAAGTTCGCGCCGGAGGTAGTAGATCGAAGACGCCAGATCGAGGGCGTCGATGCCCTCGGCCTCTCGCTCCCTGCGCTTGGACTTACCGCGGAAGCGTTGCGCGGACCAGGCCCGGACCGTGCGCTTCTCAGCAGCGTCGATCTCGGCGCCATAGAGCCAGAACTCATCCCGCTGGCCGTCGCGCGACGAGATATGAAGCTCGGTTATCAGGTGATCCAGCGATCCATCCGCGCTTGCCAGATCGGTCGTGAGACGTCCTTGACCCTGACCGGGGATGAACAGACGAGCCACCACACCCTTGAAGCCGGCGAGGGTCCACCGGTAGTCGAATTGCTCAGGAAACGAAGAGTCTCGGCTCTCCGCCCGTACGCTGACCGCACCGAGGCACAAAAAGAGGGACATGAGGAGGGTCGCGGCCCGGTTTCCCATCGAACCTCGGACTAAGCAAGAAGCCGGCCACCTCCGAGCAGCGCCAGCAGTCCATGGTAGCCTTTCGCGGCCCGAAATCAGGCTCTCGCAACCTCTTTCAGAGGATCGACATGCTTCGCTGGCTGTGCCTTGTCTTCGCATCTCTTGCATTCTCACAGGTCGCCGTCTCCGAGATCGCGTCCCCGGAAGAGTTCCTGGGACATCGAGTGGGCGCCGATCGCGAGCTCGCACCCTACCCCAAGGTGCTCGAGTACCTCGAGAAGCTAGCCACCGACTCGGACCGGGTGTCGATCGACAAGCTGGGCGAATCCACGCTGGGCAACGAAATGTGGGCCGTCGTGCTGACCTCGCCCTCGAACCAGGAGCAGCTCGAGCATCATCGCGCTATCTCTCGCCGGCTCGCGTTGGGCGATCCGCTCGAATCCGGAGAAGCCGGGCAGCTTCTTGAGGACGGCAAGGTGCTGGCACTCGTTACCTGCACGATTCATTCGACCGAGGTCGGCTGTACTCAGATGGCGATGGAGTTCGTCCACGATTTCGCCACCACTCGAGATCCCGACCGAGTCGGCTGGATGGAGGACGTCATCCTCCTGCTCATGCCTTCGATCAATCCCGACGGCCAGGTAATGATCGTCGATTGGTACGAAAAGAACCTGGGGACGGAGTACGAAGGCGGCCGGATGCCCTGGCTCTACCAACACTACGTCGGCCACGACAACAACCGCGATTTCTACATGCTGACCCAGAAGGAGACCCAGGTCGTCAACGATGTCCTGTACCACCGTTGGTTTCCACAGGTCTTCGTCGATGAGCACCAGATGGGCTCGACCAGTGTGCGCATGTTCGTGCCGCCACAGACCGACCCCCTCGCTGAAGAGATCCACTCATTGATCTTTCGGCAGGCGGATCTGATCGGAACCAACATGTCGTATCGCCTCGAGGAGGCCGGAAAGCTCGGCGTCGGTCACAACATGATCTACGACAGCTACTGGCCGGGAGGAACCCGGAACACGGCTTGGTGGAAAAACGTCACGGGGCTCCTGACCGAAGTGGCCAGCGCGCGCATCGCAACGCCCATCTACATAGACCCGGGAGAGCTCCGCGGCGGCAGCAAGGGTCTGCCCGAGTACAAGCGCCGGGCCAACTTCCCGTCGCCATGGCCCGGTGGTTGGTGGCGGCTGCGCGACATCGTCGAGTACGAATTGATCGCGACCTGGGCCTTGGTCGAGTCCTGTTCGCAGTACCGCGAAGAGATCCTGCGCAATTTCCATCGCATGGCTCGCGAAGCGGTCGAGGCCGGAATCGAACGTCCGCCGTACGCCTGGATTGTCGGGCCCGAGCAGCACGACCCGGTGGCGGCGTCGCTTCTGGTCGATTTGCTGCTGCGACACGGCGTCCGGGTGCAGGTGGCAGAAACGGACTTCACCGTTGGCAGGACAACCTACCCGGCAGGCACTCAGGTAATCCCCGCGGCGCAGGCCTACCGGGCGTTTCTTCTCTCGATGCTCCGAGCGCAGCGTTACCCCGAGATTCGTCCCTACCTCGACGGACCGATTCTGCCGCCCTACGACGTCACCTCCTGGTCGCTGCCGATCTCGATGGGCGTCAACGTCATCGAGAGCGACGAGCCGGTGTCGGGAAGCTTCGTTGGACTCACTGAGCCGAGATGGCCCGATTCCAGGGTCGAGCCGGCATCGGAGTCGGGCGGCTATTTGATCTCTCACGCGGCCGACTCGGCTTTCACAGCCATGAATCGGCTGCTCGAAGACAACAGATCTCTCTACTGGCTGCGGGAGGGTGCGTCTCTACCCGCCGGCGGCGTGGTCGGGGATATCTTCATACCCGCGGACGGGGTTGCACACGAAGACCTGGCCAACCTGGCGCGCGACCTCCACTTGCCGGTGGGCACCGTTGAAGCCGTCCCCAGGGGGTCCGCCTACCGCGTCGGTCGCCAGCGCGTCGGTCTGTTCAAACCCTGGATCGCGTCGATGGACGAGGGCTGGACGCGCTTTCTCCTCGAGCGCTACGAGTTTCCCCATATGACGCTCTCCAACCAGGACATCAAGAGCGGCGGATTCACGAAGAGGACCGACGTCCTGCTCCTTCCGGACATCAGCAAGTCGATCCTGGAGAAAGGCGAGCCGGCCTCCACGAACGCTCGCGGCTTCTTCTCTCCGCTCCCCGGCGATTACGCCGGCGGCATCGAAAGCGAAGGCAAGGACAAGATCAAGGAATGGGTCCAAGGTGGCGGCACTCTTGTCGCCCTCGACTCGTCGACCGAGTTTGCCATTGATCTGTTCGATCTGCCGGTGCGAAGCGCCCTCGAGAAAACCGCAGTTTCGGCGCCCGGAGCCCACCTGAGCATTCACGTTGATGTGCTGCATCCGATCGGATACGGCATGCGCCGGCGAGAAGCGGCCTATTTCGCGGACTCGCCGGCTTTCAGCACCTCGGTGCCGGACGCCCGCTTCGACCGCCGCGTGGTTGCACGCTATCCCGACCACCGTGACGACATCCCGATCTCCGGGTACATAAGGGGCGCCGAGCACCTCGAGCGCAAGGCTGCCGTCGTCGAGTACACGGTCGGACGGGGGCGAGTGGTGCTGATCGGATTCCGAGCCCAGCATCGAGCTCAACCGCACCGGACCTTCAAGCTGCTCTTCAATGCGCTGCTGTTCGGGGGCCTCGAGGACACGAGCCTGGGCGGTTGAGTCGGCGTTCCCGCGAACCGGGCGGCCGCCGCCCGGCGGTTGCCCATTGTCACACCGGTCCGGTAGGATTCAAAGCAGTCCTGGAAGGGGAGCTTTAATGAGTCGACGCTCGCTTGCCGCACTCGCGGTTGCCGCAACACTCGCTACCGCCGGCATGCTGCTCGCGAACCCGACCCCGGCCGCGGCGCAGTGCCTGGACCGAACCGCCTGCAGCGAGATCAAGGCCGAGGTCGCCCGGCTTCAGCCGGACTTCAAAGCGGCCAAGCGGCAGGTGAAGAAAACACGAAAAGCACTCAAGGCGCTCGAGTCGGGCAGCGAGGCATGGATCGTCAAACGCGCCCAACTGAAACGGCTCAAGAAGGTCTTCAAGGCACTCCAGAGCGAGCTCAGAGCTCTCCAACAGGACTTTCGGCACCAGGCCTGCTCGAGCTGCTGAGACGCCAAACGCAATGCAAACGAGCGACGAGACCTTACAGGGGTGGGGTGGCACTCGGGCTGCGGGGATCGAGATACGCAGCGACGACCTACCCTCAATCACTCGCGGTGCCGTGCTGACGCGAGGCCTCGGAAGATCCTACGGTGACTCCGCGCTACCGCCTCCCGGCACTCATCAAATTCCGGGCTGCGCTCTGGCGGACCGTATCCTGTCCTTCGACTCGAGCACCGGCGTGCTTCGCGCCGAGGCCGGTCTATCGATCGAAGAGATCCAGCGCGTCTTCTTGCCCCGCAACTGGAGCTTCCCGGTTCTCCCCGGTACTCAGTTCGTGACACTCGGAGGCGCCGTCGGCGCCGATATTCACGGCAAGAACCATCACATCGACGGAACCATAGGGAACCACATCAACGAAATGCTGCTTCGTCTGGCGGACGATTCGCTGATTCGCTGCTCGCGTAAGGAGAACGACGACCTCTTCCGAGCGACGCTGGGAGGCATGGGTCTGACCGGACATATCCTGGAGGTCGAGGTCACCCTGAAGCGAATTCCGTCGCCCTGGATCTGGGCGGAGAGCGAGCGCGTGACCGGAATCGACGCCTTCATCGAAGCCCTGGCGGACGCCGCCCGGAGCTGGCCCTACACGGCGGGCTGGATGGACGCGCTGGTCCGGGGCGACAATCTCGGCCGTGGCATCCTGATACGTGGTCGCTGGGCGGGGGCGAGCGAGGCGCCTGCCAGGCCGCCGCGACCCAAGCGTCGCCTGTCGGTGCCTTTCACTTTCCCCGGCTGGGTCCTGAACTCACTCTCCGTGCGGGCGTTCAACAACTTCTACTTCCACAAACATCCCCGGCGCGCGAAACGGGGCATCGCTCACCCGGAGAGCTTCTTCCACCCGCTCGACGTCGTCCGGCGCTGGAATCTCATTTACGGCAGACGGGGATTCACTCAGCACCAGTGCGTGCTGCCCGAGAAGGAACGCCCGGGCGCCACCAAACGCTATCTGGAGGCGCTGACCGCCGGGGGCCTCGGTTCGTTTCTATGCGTGATCAAGGACTGCGGTTCCGAAGGCGAGGGCTTGCTGTCCTTCCCGCGGCCCGGGATCTCGATCGCGGTCGATCTTCCGATGCGCGCCCGTACGCAAGAGATCGTCAATGAGCTCAACGAACGTGTCCTCGAGGCCGGTGGTCGCATCTATCTGGCCAAAGACGCGCTTTCGAGCGCCGAGCACTTTCAAGCCATGGAGAGCCGGCTCGAAGAGTTCCAAGCGGTGCGCCGCAGGTGGGACCCGGAAGGGCGTCTGCGCAGCGCGCAGTCGGTGCGACTGCTGGGAGATCCCGCGTGAGAGTCGTAATCCTGGGCTCCACCCGAGGCATGGGGCGAGCTCTTGCCCGCCTGATGGCCGAGCGTGGTGATCGTCTTTTCCTGCTCGGACGCGACTCGGAAGTTCTGGCGAAGACCGCCCGCGATCTCGAGGTGCGCGCCGGTTCGGGCCTTCAGATAGGAATCGGAATCTGCGACCTCGAACAACCGCAGAGCCTGGGGCCGGCACTCGCCGAAGCGGACGCTACGCTCGGAGGCTTCGACTGTGTGGTCGTCACGGCCGGCATCTTCGCCTCCCAGGCTGAGCTCGAGAACGACCCCGAAGCCACGCGCCGGATTCTCGAGGTCGATTTCGTGCGCACGATCGAGTTTTGCGAAGAAGCCCGGCGCCGGCTGCTGACAGGGGGTGGCGGTACGCTCTGCGTCTTCAGCTCGGTCGCCGGCGAGCGCGGCAGAAAGCCCGTGATCCTCTATGGCGCGGCCAAGGCCGGGCTCAGCACTTACCTCGAGGGACTCGACCACAAGTTCAGGCGCCAAGGCCTGGTGACCGTCTGCGTCAAGCCCGGTTTCGTCAAGACCGGCATGACCGCAGGTCACAAGCCGCCGCCTTTCGCCGGCGAGCCGAATGCCGTAGCGCGCCGTGTGCTACGGGCGATCGACCGGGGCACTCCCGTGGTCTATGCACCCGGAGCCTGGCGCTGGATCATGTTGGTGATCCGGCACTTGCCGCGCACCGTGATGCGGCGAATCGGTTTCTAAAACTACTCGTGCGAGTACTTGAGCGGGAAGTGCTCGTGGATTCCGGAGTCCTTGTTGGCTTCGAAATCGAAGACGAAGTCGTCGCCAACCGCCGGATTCTCGGCGCTGTGACAGCCCACGCACTGGTCCGCAGAGATCGTGTCGACCATTCCGGCCGCCACGACCTCGGCCTTTTTGTACTCCTTGTTCTTTAGGCTCATCAGGTGATCCTGAGTGTAGGTCGCACCCGGACCGTGGCACGACTCGCAGCCGACGCCGGCGAGCTCGGGGGTCGTCTCGATATCGACAAAGCCACCCTCTTTCCCGTAACCCGTCACATGGCACCTCACGCACTCGGGGTCTGTCGTGTAGTCCTTGTCGACTTCGAATCCAGACGCCGCCTTGGCCTCGGCCCTTTCACCCGGCTTGAGCGCCTCGAAGGTCGTTGCCATCGTCGTCTGTTCCCAGGACTTGTACTGCTTCAGATGGCACTTCTTGCAGCCCTTGCTGCCGATATAGGCGTGTTCGCCGTCTTCGGCCGAAGCGGGGACCGAGACGAGAAGCCCCACCATCCCGACGAGCATCACGAGGACAAGAACGAACTTCCGCACGGGCAACTCCTTTCGATCCATTTACGCGGGAATGCGTCGTTCACCGGCATTATCCTACGATCCACACTCCGCTCAAGTCGCCGCCCCTAGACTCCGGCTCTCCCCACCCAAACGGGTGGTTTTCGTTTGCCCTGTCGAGAGCTTGCCAAACGCTGATGAACCGGTGATGATCGAGGCACTTCCGGGAAGCTTCGATCGGAGGAATGCAGAGGATGTCTAGTAATCAGCCCTCAGGTAGTCAGTCCCCGGAAAGGCGCCGATTCCTTGTCTGGCTGGTAAGAGGTTTCGGGTCTCTTTGGGCGCTCGGAGCCGCCTGGGTCGCGGCGGCTTTCGTCCAACCGCCAAAGGGTGGACGGGGGCTGGGGGAGACGACCCTCGATGCGGGCACGACCGACTCACTGACAATAGGCCAAGGCCGTCTTGTGCGGCACGGCCGTCAGCCGGTATGGGTCGTTCGTACCGGTGAAGACGCCTATGTGGGTATGTCGGCCGTTTGTACTCATCTTCACTGCGTCCTCGACTGGGATCCGGAAAGACGCGTCATGGACTGTCCTTGCCACGCGGGCTCCTTCGACCTGAATGGCAATGTCCTCTCCGGTCCGGCGCCGGTACCGCTCGAGCGCTACGTGGTCGAGACCAGGATGGGCCGTCTGGTCGTCAACCTGCACCGGACATGAGCCAGACCACACAAAAGCTACTCGGGTGGCTCTCGACCCGACTCAACCTGACCGAGGTCTTTTCTCTCCTCACCAGTTACGGTTTGTTTTACACGGAGCTCGATCCGAGGAAGCCGCTCGCAGAAGCGCTCGAGGAGGCCCTGGAAAAGCCGGTTCCTTCTTACAGTCGATGGCCCAGGGTACTCGGTTTGGTCGTCCTGGTTCTGCTGGCGGTCGAGATCCTCACCGGCGGCCTGCTCGCGCTGTACTACCTGCCGACTCCACAAAGCGCGCACGCCAGCGTGGCGACCATCCTCCGGGACGTCGATTTCGGAGCCTTGATCTACCAGACACATTTCTGGGGCGCCCAGATGTTGATCGCGGTCTTGATCCTGCGACTGGTCCGTTTCTTTCTTCAACGGGTCTATCGCCGGCCGCGAGAGCTGGTCTGGGTCTTCGGCGTGCTCCTGCTCTTGGTTTCTCTGCACGCCGACTTGACCGGCAGGTTCCTACCTTGGACGACCTCCTCCTACTGGTCCACGGTGAGAGCGATCGAAGTTCTGGCGACGGTGCCCGTGATCAGCAACGGGATGCTTTTCTTCATCGGCACGGGAGGCTCTTTCATCTCTGATGTAGCACTTATACGCAGCTACATCCTTCACATCGCGGTGCTGCCCCTACTGGCCCTCGCCCTCGTCTACTTCCATTTCTCGACCGTGAGGCGCATCGGACTCAGCGGTGAGGAGAAGACGACCAGTATACCCGGCCGGCGAGCCGTTCGTGCTCATCTCGCCAGCTTGGCGATCATCTTCGTGCTCTTGCTCGGGGTCCTGATGACTTTCGCCGTGCTCGCGCCGCTCCCGTTCGAGAGCAAAGCGGACCCCTTTTCGACGCCTTCAGGTATCGGTCCCCCCTGGTATCTACTCGCCCCGTTCGGCCTGCTCGAGATGACCGCCGGATTCCTGCCCCGATGGATCGTCGGCTTGGCCATGCTGATGGCGACCGTGGCCGCGGTCGCCCTTCCGTTCCTGCACCGCCCGCGGCCCGAAGAAGCCGGAGGCCGGAGGCCGCTGGTTTGGGCGGCGGCCGCGATCATTGTGGTCTCATGGGTACTGCTGACCCTGTATGGAGCGAGTGTGGCATGAAGTCGAGCTTTGCCCCGGTCTTAATCCTCGCTGTGTGGACCGCGGCATCCGCGCCGGCCGAGGGTGCCGACGAGAAATGCGGCATCTGTCATCCCGAAAGTCGAGTCGAGCTCGCCCCCAGCGTGCATCGCGCCGAAGGCGTCACCTGCACGAGATGTCACGGTGGCAACGCTGAGTCGTTGGACGTCGGACCCGCGCATCGAAGCGGCTTTCGGCCCTTGACCGACCGTCTCGAGTCTCCGGCCAGTTGTGCGAAATGCCACTCGGATCTCGCCCAGATGCGCCCATACAACCTGCCGATAGACCAGTACGCCGTCTATCTGACCTCGCCGCACGGCAAGGCGGTCGCCGCCGGTGACGCGCGCGCCGCGGTGTGCAGCGACTGTCACGGTTTCCACGACGTACGCAAGGCGACCGACCCCTTGAGCCCGGTCAGCGCGGCCAATGTCACCGCAACCTGCTCTCGGTGTCATGCGGACGAGAGCCTGATGTCCCGATACGGGATCGATCACGGCGTGGTGGAAGAGTACCGCTCGAGCATCCACGCCCGAGTGCTGCTCGAGGATCGCAATCTGGCGGCGCCGGACTGCACGAGCTGTCACGGATCTCATGGACCGGCGCCGCCCGGCGTCGGTGACATCGACAAGATCTGCGGCTCGTGCCACGTGGAGACCCGGCTGGCCTTCCTGGACGGACCGCATGACCAGGCCATGTTCGACGCCGATCTGCCCGAGTGCGCGTCCTGTCACTCCAATCATGCTATTCGCCAGTTCGAGGTTGCCGAGATCGAGACCCTCTGCGCCGATTGCCATGGTGAAGGTTCCGACGAGGCGATTCTGGGCCGAAAATTCAGTAGCCTGATCCAGACCACCAGAGAAGAGCTGGCCAAAGCCGAAGCCCTGGTCGCGAGGGCACAGCGCGTTCCTTTGCCGGTCGAGGACCACCTGGGCCGAATCGAGGAGGGACAGACCTTCCTGACAGAAGCCTTTCCGCAGATTCATTCGGTTTCTCTGGACGCGGTCGAGCGCGTCACGCGCCGGGCGCGGAGTCTCGGCAGCGAAGTCCAGCACGAGCTCTACAAGCGGCTCGATCGGCGGGTAGCCCATGCCACACTGGCAGTGTTCTGGTTCTATCTTCTGATGACGGTCGCCATTCTCTGGCGTTACCGGCGAAAGCTCGTGGCCGTCGACGACGAAGAGAACGAATGAAGATCCGAGCGTTCGGAGCCACCGCCTACGTGGTGGGACTCACCATCGGACTCGTTGTGGTCGCAAGCTACGGCGCGATGGAGGCGAGCGGAACGCCCGCCTTCTGCGGCTCCTGCCACGTCATGGACCCCTACTATCAGTCCTGGAAGACATCGTCACACGCCGACATCGCCTGCGTGGATTGCCACATCTCCCCCGGCATCACCGCCGAGCTGCGCAAGAAGTACGAGGCTCTGTCGATGGTGACTCGCTACTTCACCGGTACCTACGGCACCAATCCCTGGACCGAAGTCGATGACGCCGCATGTCTCGAGTGCCATGAGCGACGGCTGCTGGTCGGGCGCGAGCTCTACGGCAGCGTGATCTTCGACCACGGACCACACCTGACCGAGCTTCGCCGCGGCAAGCGGCTGCGCTGCACTTCCTGTCATTCCCAGATCGTCCAGGGAAGCCACATCACGGTCACCGGCACCTCCTGCATCCTCTGCCACTTCAAGAATCAGGAGCCCGGGACCGGAACGGCCGAGTGCACACTCTGCCATCAGACCCCGGACCACACCGTCGACGCGAACGGTCTCCAATTCGATCACGGAGACGTAGCCCGCTTCGGCATGGCCTGCGAGTCCTGTCATACACCGGCAGCGGCGAGCTCCGGCGGTGTTCCACGCGAACGATGTCTCACCTGTCACAACGATCCCGAGCGACTCGAACGCTACGAAGAGGGCGATCTGCTCCACCAGACTCACGTCACGGACCACAAAGTCGAGTGCACCAACTGCCACCTCGAGATCGAGCACGTGGCTCCTCGCCATATGGAGGCGGTCCGGACCGAGTGCGAAGCCTGCCACGGCGGCGGCCACTCCCCCCAGCGCAGCCTCTATGCCGGTATCGGCGGCAAGGGTGTGCCGCCCATGCCCGACGTGATGTATCAGGCCGGAGTGCGCTGTGAGGGCTGCCACCTGCAGCACGAAGGCGGGACGCGCACCGCAGGGGATGTAGCCTGCATGAGTTGTCACGGACCCCGTTACCGAACGCTCTTCGAAGACTGGAAGGTCACGGTGCGCGAGAGAGCTGCAGCGGCCCGGCGCCAACTGGAGGCTACGTCAAGGCTGCTGGGGAAGCAGACGTCGACAGTCCTCGCCGACGCCAGACACAATCTCGAGCTCGTCGAGCGTGGCAGCGGTATTCACAACGTGAAGTACAGCCTCGCGCTTCTCCAGGCGGTGCACCGCCAGCAAAACGAGGCCAGGGGACTGATCGGACGGAGTGAGCTCTCGCCGCCCTGGCCTGCGCCGCCCTATGAGACACCGTGCATGGAGTGCCACGCTGGGGCGGAAACCCGGACTCGCAACGTCTGGGGCAAGTCGTTCTCGCATACGCGGCACGTCATGCGCCAGGGCCTGGACTGCGAGACCTGCCACCGCAGCCACGATGAACGTGAATCCACCGGCGAACAACATCTCCGGCTGAACCAGTCCGACTGTATGAGCTGCCATCACGGCGACGACGCCCGCGATTGTATGAGCTGCCATAGCGCGGTTCGCGACCGGACCTTCGCCGTCGAGTTCGGCGATTTCAGCCATGCCGCCCATGTCGACGACATGGAGATCGGCTGCAGCGATTGCCACGGCACGGCGCCGCGGATCTCGGCCAAAGCCGACCGCACACTTTGCGCCGACTGTCACTAGCCCTCCTCTGACAGGGGCGCCACCCTCGATCACCGGGGCCCCAAGCAACGGCCGAAACCGCTACAGGCAGGTTCTGGGAGTCAGACCGTTCACTACCCAAAGAGGCGGGTCGCACCACCTACAAACGGCCCAGTGGGGCCGTGCCCTCGGGTATTTTCCACCGAAAGGCATTTTGACTAGCCTCTTGCCAGCCCAAGTGGCATCAGAAACTGAAGGTTCCGAAGACCCGCCGTAGCGGGTAAGACCCGAGCATGACAACACGACCGGTAGCGACCAGGCCCTGCGCTGGTACCGGTGACAAGGTTGCCTTCAACCGATGGTGAATCGGAGGACAGTCGCCCTTGCAGGGATCGTCGTGCTGGTCGCAGCGGGGGGACTGTTAGCTCTGTCTCCAAGGTCGCCGCTTTACGGCGGTTTGCCCGTTCGACAACCGCTCGCTTTCAATCACAACGTCCACGTCGAGGAGCTCGGATTCGAGTGTTTGGACTGCCATCTCTATGCGATGACCTCCGAGCGCGCCACCATACCCAACATAGAGAACTGCGCCGACTGTCACGAAGAGGCGCAGACCGAATCTCCCGAAGAAGCGAAGCTGGTGGAGTACATCGCGGCCGGCGAGCGGGTTCCGTGGCGCAAGGTGTACCGCGTTCCAGAGCACGTTTATTTTTCTCACCGGCGGCACGCCGCGATCGCCGCGATCGAGTGCGAGGTCTGTCATGGGCCGGTAAACGAGCAGGTGAAACCCATTCGCCGGCCGCATTGGCGGCCGACGATGGACAACTGCATCGAATGTCACGAGGAATCGGGTGCATCGAACGACTGTGTCCACTGTCACTATTGAGCGGCCGGCATCGACCGACCTAGATCACAAGGGATGATTCTCGAGCGGCGCGAATTCCTGAAGCTTCTGGGCGGTTCGGTGGGCACCGTATCCCTGGGCTCCTGCGGGCGCTTTCTGGTCCCTGACCGGATGGTCGAACTGGCTCTTCGGGGGCCCGGAATCGAACGCCAGCTCAACACGATCTGCGGCCTCTGTGAGGGCGGGTGCGGAATCACCGTCCGACTGGTGGACGATCTGCCTGTGGGAATCAAGGGCAATCGCAGGCATCCGCTCAACCGCGGTGGTCTGTGCCCGGTCGGGCAGGCCGGCCTCGAAGTTCTCTACGCGCCCGACCGGCTGCAGGGACCGCTCCGCCGCCAACCCGACGGGAGTTTCCAGCCGACCGGCTGGGACGAAGCGCTGAGCGAGATCGCCGCTCGCCTGGGCAAGCTCGAGAGCTCTGGCGACGGGCACAAGGTCGCTTTTCTGAACGGCGATCCGGGCCAACTGTTTCAGGATCTCGCTCGGCGCTTCACCCGGGCGCTGGGCTCGTCGAACATCACTCACCGATCGGGCGACGCGGCGTTGGTGTACAAGCTGGCCCAGGGAATAGACCAAATTCCCGGATTCGATCTCGCCAACTCCGATCTGGTGCTGGCGGTTGGGCTGGATTTGTTCGAGGGCGGCGCGGCTCCGCTTCACACCATCAACGCAATGGTGGGCTCTCGAGAACCGACGAACCGGGCGAGCTCGATTCACATCGGCTCGCGGCTCTCACCGAGCGCTACCAAGGCGGAGGAGCGGTTGGCTGTCGCCCCCGGAACTCACGCCGCGGCGGTCCTGGGCATCGCGCACGTTCTGGTGCGCGAAGGGCGCTACGATGGACGGTTCGTCGACGAGCATACGTTCGGTTTCAACGACTGGACCGACGATCGCGGCAAGAGACGGCTCGGGTTCCGCCGGCTCTTGCTCGAGCAGTACTATCCGGATCGCGCGGCACAACTGAGTAGCTCAGATCCGCGCGGCATCATCCGTGTTGCCAGACGCCTCGCTCGCGCCGAGCGGCCAGTAGTGGTCTGTGGCGGCGAGTCTGTCTCGGGCACCAATGCCACTTCGACCGCTCTGGCGGCCCATTCGCTCAACGCGCTGCTCGGCGCTTTCGACCGACCGGGAGGAGTCGTACTGCCGTCGCCGGTTCCGCTCGCGCCCCTCGCACCGACCGAACCGATCAATGGAGACGGAGGCGAAGAGCGCGCCGGCATCTTCACCCCCGCCGCAGACTCCACCAGTCTTGGCATCGATCCGGTCGAAGCTCTGGTCGGTTCTGAAGATCTGGAGGTGCTGTTCGTGTCCGGCACCAACCCCGTCTACGACAGCCCGGCCGGCGGCGAGCTGAGAAAGGCGCTCGAACGCATCCCGTTGGTGGTTGCATTCTCCTCATTCAGGGACGAAACCGCGGCAGCAGCCGATGTCGTGCTGCCTGCGAGCCTGTCTCTCGAAACCTGGCGGGAGTCGATCACGCCCGAAGGCGTGGGGTTCAGCGTTCTAGGAGTCAGTCAGCCTGTTACGCCGCCGCTGTTTGACAGCCGCCACCCGGGTGACGCCTTGCTCGAACTGGCGCGTCGTGTAGGAGGCAGACTCGCAACGACACTGCCCTGGTCCAATTACGAGGTCTATCTCAAGAAGCGCCTCGAAGGACTTCGAACCTCCGGACAGGGCTCGGTCATCTCCGGCTCGTTCGAGGAGTCCTGGGTCCACTTTCTGGAAGAACGGGGCTGGCGTTTTCTGGAAAGCGGCGATCGGGAGGCATTTTGGCAGAGCTTGGCGCGCAAGGGCGGCTGGTGGAATCCGGTCCTGGCGCGGGGCGACTGGAATCGGATGTTTCGCACCTCTACCGGGCGCTATGAGTTCTTTTCGCTGGCGTTCGAGCGCCATCTGGATGAGATCGGGCGGTTGGCGGGCGAGTCCTCACCCGAGCAAGCACTGCGCCGGGGTGTCGAGGCCCTCGGCCTGGAGGTCGAGGCCAGCGCCGACGAAGCGTGCCTGCCGCATTTCGAGCCGCCCAGGTTTGCCGCCGCGGGCAGTTCGAGCGACGCCTTGACGTTGGTGCCATTTCGACCGATGACCGGCCGCGGCGACATGGGCGTGGCTTCGCCGATGCTGCTCGAGATGTACGGCTATCCGGTGCTCTCGGGATGGCAGACCTGGGTCGAGCTGGCACCCGAAACGGCGCATGAGCTCCATCTCGAAGAAGGCGATCGGGTGACGCTTCAAGCCGAGACCGCTGCTCCCGAGCCGCCAGTCGAAGCAGTCGTCAAGATCGAGCCGGGTGCCGTGGCGGGCGTTGCTCATGTGCCCTCCGGCCTGGGCAGGCGGGGCCTCGGCGGCTTGGCGGACGATGTCGGCGCCAACCCGACAGAGATCCTGGCGGCGGTCCCCGATCCGGTTTCCGGCGCGCTGGCCACGGTCTCGACACGGGTGCGGGCGACTCTGGTCAAGAAGCGCGGGCGTGGCGGTGTGCGGCCGCTCACCGGAGGTCACGGCTGATGGCTCGCTGGGGCATGGCAATCGACCTCGACCGTTGCACCGGTTGCGGAAACTGCATGGCCGCGTGCCACCAGGAGAACAACCTGACGGCTGTCGGGCCCGAAGAGACGGATCAGAGTCGAGCCTTTCATTGGATTCGCTTACTGCGCGAAGTCTCGGGGTCGGAGGCTCACGCCGCGGTGCGCTACAAGCCCGCACTCTGCGTGCAGTGTGACGATCCTCCTTGCGTCAAGGTCTGTCCGGTGCACGCGACCTATCTGAGCGAGGAGGGTATCGTCGGCCAGATCTACAGCCGCTGTATCGGTTGCCGCTATTGCATGGCGGCCTGTCCCTACAACGCCAAGGTCTTCAATTGGTACGAGCCTGAATGGCCGGGCGAGTTGAAGCGGAAGGCCAACCCCGATGTCTCGTTTCGCTCGCACGGCGTGGTCGAGAAATGCACCTTCTGTCACCATCGCGTGAATCACGCCCGCGAGCAGGCTCGCGCCGAGGACCGCGAGCTTCGCGACGGCGAGGTCGTTCCCGCCTGCGCGGAGAGCTGCCCGGCGCGGGCCATCGTGCTTGGAAACCTGGACGATCCCGAGAGCACTGTCAGCACCTTGGCGCGCAGTCCGCGCGCATTTCGGCCCCACGAGGACCTCGGCACGAGGCCCAAGGTCTTCTACCTCGAGGAGCAGGAATGAGCTCCGAGCGCGCCAAAGTACGGCCAAGCACCTCACACGATCTTTCCGAGCAAGACATCGACGCCCTGCTGCGTTCGGTCGAGCAGCCCGGTAGCGCTTTTCGGGTGGTAACGACTTTGCTCATTCTGATCATCTTGGGCTGCTGGGTTCTCTTCAGCCGCCAGATTCTGCGCGGCCTGGGCGTGACTGGTCTTAACCAGCCTGTGGGATGGGGTTTCTATATCGTCAATTTCGTGTTCTTCATCGGCATCAGCCACGCCGGTACGCTGATCTCGGCGATTCTGAGGCTCTCGAACGCCGAGTGGCGCCGCCCCATCACACGTATGGCCGAAGTGATTACCGTCGTGGTGCTCGCGATCGGTGCCTTCCACCCGGTTCTGGACCTCGGTCGCCCGGATCGCATGCTCAACATCTTCACGGCAGGCCGCCTGCAATCCCCGCTGCTTTGGGACGTGAGCTCGATCTCCGCCTATTTCATGGCATCGACCGTTTATCTCTATATGCCCATGATTCCCGACATCGCCTTGCTGCGCGACCGCGGCGCGAGGCCGCGCTGGCTCTATTCCTTCCTGGCCTGGAACTGGCAGAACACGCCGCGCCAGCGGGAAGTGTTGGAGCGCGCAGTCAACATCATGATGATCCTGGTGATTCCGATCGCGGTCTCGGTGCACACGGTCATCTCCTACATTTTCGCCATGACTCTGCAACCGGGATGGCATTCGACCATCTTTGGTCCCTATTTCGTGGTCGGCGCGATCTTCTCCGGCATTGCCGCCTTGATGGTCCTGATGATCGTTCTGAGAAGGGTCTTCCACCTTGAACGGTACTTGAAGGAGATTCACTTCTCCCACCTGTCTAAGCTGCTGCTGGTCATGTCGCTGCTCTGGTTCTACTTCACCTTTTCTGAGTACTTGACCGCGTTCTTCGGGAATGAGCCGGCCGAAATGCGAGTCTTCTTCTACAAGTTCACCGGACCGTACGCCACTCTCTTCTGGGGCATGGTGGTGTGCAATTTCTTGATTCCTGTGGTTCTGCTGAGCTTCCGGCGCACACGAACCATTCCCGGAATCATGGTGGCGTCGATTGCTATCGTGATCGGCATGTGGCTCGAGCGGCTCAATATCGTGGTGCCGTCGCTGGCCAATCCCCGGCTGGCCTACCCCAGTGGCTTCTATGTTCCCAGTCTTGTCGAGTGGGCCATGTTCGTGGGCGGGCTCGCGACCTTTGCCCTCGGGTTCGTCCTTTTCGCTCGGCTGTTTCCGCTCATCTCGGTCTGGGAGCTGCGAGAAGGCCAGGAGATAGCGGTAGCTGAGACCGCTGAGCGCGTCGAGAGCTACCTGCCGGACCCGGTGCCGAAAGGAGAGACGGCGTGACCGAAACCAAATTTCGGCAGACACCGCCCTGGATCGTCGCGTGTCAAGTCGCGTCGGTCGCCGCGATCTGGATCTTTGTCGTTGGGATCAGCGTCTGGATCATCCATTTGATGCGTCTCTCCCAAGCCTTGCACGACGTACCGTCGGCGTCGGTCGGCATTTCGATCGTCGCCATCCCCGTGTTTCTGACTGGCGCGTCGGTCTTGACCTATGTCTTCGTTGGATTGCGCCGTGGTGCCTCCTCGGCGGCCGATAGCACCGACAGGAAAGAAAAAGGACCTGGCCCGGAATGAGGCTTCTGAGTGCCGATGGTTGGCTCGTTCTGCTGTGCGCTCTCGCACTCGTCGGAGCAAGTCCTTCAGATTCCGGTGCTGCGCTCCCTGACGATCCACTCGAAGGGCGGCTGCTCTTCGAAAACCGGAACTGCGTTCAATGCCACGGCATCGCCGGCAACACTCCTGGGGTGGGGCCCGATCTCGGGCATGAGGCCTTCGGCGGCAGCCTTCTCGATCTCGGAGCGGCGCTGTGGAACCACGTTCCCGGGATGAGCGTCAGCTTCGAGGACGCCAAGCTCCCGTGGCCCGAACTGTCGCAAACGGAAGTGGTCGAACTGACCTCTTTCCTCTACTTCATCGAGTATCTGGGCCAGCCCGGCGATGCCACAGCGGGAAGGGCCACCTTCAGGGTACAAGGCTGCCAGGAATGTCACGAGCTCTCGGGCTTCGGCGGCCGAGGCGGTTTGGGCCCAGACTTGGACGGGCTCGAGAGCTTCGCCTCCCCGCTCTTTGTCGCCCAGGCGATCTGGAACCACGGCCCGGAGATGTTCGAGACCATCCGCACGGCAGGCATGGCCGTGCCAAGCTTCGGTGAGGGGGATCTGGCTGATTTGAGCGCTTACTTTCGCCAGGCCACGGCCGAGGGGCCTGCGGAGCGTACCTTGCTGGCTCCGGGCAATCCAAATCACGGCAGAGAACTGTTCCGAAGCAGAGGCTGCGCGCTTTGCCACGGCAGGAATGCGACTGGAGGCGGCGACGGACCTGACCTGACGCGCGCGGACCTACATCGCTCGGCGGAGACGATCGCGGGCTTGATGTGGAATCACGCTTCGGTGATGAGCGAGATGATGCTCAGCCGTGGCGTCGGCTGGCCGAGTTTTTCGACAGCCGAACTGGCCGACCTGATCGCGTACCTTTACTTCCTGCCGTTCGCCGACCGGCCCGGTGACCCCGTGCGCGGCGAAGATGCTTTTTCCGCCAGGTCGTGCGCCGAATGTCACGGCGGCGGCGCGGCCTCGGCGCACCAAGGATCCGATCTCGCCGGTACCGCGGCGAGCCGGTCGCCGGCCGCCTTCATCGCGGCCCTGTGGAGTCATGCGCCGGTGATGAAGGAAGCGATCCTCGGCGAGGGCAAGCTCTGGCCCGAGCTCTCAGGTGAGGATCTGCGCAACCTGCTGGCGTATCTTCAGCGAACCCGAGAGGCCGAATCCGAGCAACGAAGCCCCTGAAGGACCGCTTTCGAAACCCTCGCTTTCCCGTGGCGGGGCATGCTCTAGCGGCTGGGGCTCTCGCTCCGGGAGCTTGACGTCCGCAAGGTCAATCCGCGCTAGCGGTCGAGACCGCAGCGTCTTCCGAGAGCGCGAGCGAAGCCTCCTCCCACGGCGGCAGCACCTTGATCAAGATGTAGAGAATGACGAACGGCAGAATGAGAAGACCGATGCAAGTGAACAGGCCCTCAATGCCCCCCAGCTCGAGCTTGTAGACGGTCAACCCGCGGAGGCTCTTCGAGAAGAGCTGTCCTCCGATCACTACGTTCCAGCGCGTGCCGAAGATTCCGACCTGCACCAGCAACGCGCCAATAAAGTAGGCGACCCGCTTGAGCTCGGTCGGAAGCCGTGAAAAACGAGAATAGGCGAGGATGAGCAGCGGAGCGATAGTACCGATGAGAATCTGAACGATTGTCAAGCTGAGGTAGAGCTTGCTGACGATCAATTCCGAGAGGATCCCGATCGACTCTTCCGACTCGTACAGCCGATGAATAAAGTCCAAGATCTCCAACGAGAAATCCACGATCAGCGCGTACAGCAGGAAGGAGGCCAGTTTGTCGAGACAGGCCATCTCCGGCTGCTTGCGGCGAAACAGCGTCGTCACGTAATAGATCAGGAGAACCAACGAAATCCCCGACACGATGGCCGAGAACAGAAACACGATGGGCATCAGCACGCTGCTCCACCACGGATTCGCCTTGACCGATCCGAAGATGAAACCGACATAGCCGTGCAGCAAGAAGGCAGACGGGATGCCGATCAAGGTGATCGTGTGCACGGCCTTCTTGTCGAACTCGACGGCCTCCGGCGACAGATCCCGCGAGCCCAGCGTGATCACCCAGTAGAGGAACTTCTTGAACCTTCCCGCCTTCCGCCCCCACTTGACCAGATCGGCTCGGTAGTCGAACCAGATCTCCAACAACAAAACGAGCATCAGATACCAGGCATACACGAACCCGAACATGGCCATTGCCGACTTGAAGTGCGGGGTGAGGAAGATCTCGAACGAGCGCTCCGGGTGACCGAGATGGGCGAGGAGAGGCAACGGCGCCACCAGTAGGAAGGCCAGGGCCGTAAGCAACGCCAGCCGGTAGGTAGGCTCGAGCTCCTTCACCTTGAAGACCTTCTCCAGCGAAGCCAGGATGAAGGCCCCCGCCACCAAGCCGGTAATGTACGGATAGAGCACCACCAGCAGCCCCCAATGGAGCTCGATCTCGTTGGGATAGATGAACCCCGAGATCTGCTCGACGGCCGACTCCAGGCGCTCCAGATGCTGCTCCACGCGACTACCTCACCTCTCCGTCCAACTTCGAATAGAAGACCTTGGGCTCGGTATTGAGAGCGGGCTTCAGAACCTGAAGCGAGCTCATCCTCATCAACCGCCGCAGCGGGCTGGCCAACGCGTTGAGCTCGCCGAAAATCCTGGCCCCCGTCGGGCAGACCTCGACACAGGCCGGCAACAGTCCCTGCGTGATGCGGTGATAGCAGAAGGTGCACTTGTCCGCGGTGTTGGTCCGTGGATCGAGGTAGCGGGCGCCGTAGGGACAGGCCTGGATACAGTAGCGGCAGCCGATGCAGTAGTCGCTGTCCACCAGCACGACCCCGTCGTCGGTCTTGAATGTCGCCCCCACCGGACATACCTGTACGCATGGCGGGTTGTCGCACTGATTACAGAGCTTGGGAACGAAGAAAGAGCGCAACACGTCACTCTCTCCCTCGTGCAGGGGAAAGCCCCGAATGCCTCCCTCGGGGCTGTCTACCGACACGTCACCGTCGTTGTGGATGACGTAGCGCTCCACCCAGGTGCGAAAGTAATAGGGCTCCCGGGGGACGTCGTTCTCGGCCTTGCAGGCTTCGACGCACTTGCCGCAACCGATGCATTTGTCGACCTGGATCCCCATGCCGAAGTAGTGCTCCGAGGTTTCCGAGCCGCTCTGACTGGCTGCGGCGGCATCGGAGCCAAGGGCCAGCGGTCCCAAAACGGTGACCACCGCCGCCGAGCACGGAAGTTGAAGCGTTCTGACCAGGAACTCTCGCCGCGGAAACTTTCGCTCGTCGTTTTGTCCGGCCATCCTTAGCTCTCCGGGTGATGGGGGTAGTGGCACTGCCAACACAGGTAGCGCTCGCCGTGATCGCGCAGATCGACGCGTGGAATGTCGGCCGGGCTGTCGGCGCTCTCCGAATGACAACTGCCGCAGAACTCCCTCGCCGTCGGCTTCCTGGGCAGAAAGGAGCGCGGCTCCTCGCGGTGCTCGGCCTGTGCGTCGTGGCAGGTCTCGCACTCGAGCGTCAAGTGATGAGACACCGCCTTGGTCCTGGCGATCTGGGCGTGGCACGCCGAGCACGATTCCGGCACCTCTGGCGGCGTGGGATCGTGCGGGTCGTGACAGCCGATGCAGGGCTGGAGAGGGTTGTGTAGGCGTTCGATGATCTGCGGAAAACCGGTGGGACGCGGCGATAGGTATTCGTGACATGAAAGACACTCGGCGCCGCGCTCGCGGGGGATCAGCGGTGTCTGGGATTCGAAATCCTCGGCGTGCGCGGCCGCGGGGCCGTGGCACACTTCGCACGAAACGGTCCGGTGGAAGGATCCGCTCTTGGCTTCACCTTCGCCGTCGTGGCACTCGACGCAAATCTGTGAGCCCGCATATCGAATCGGCTGCGCGGCAACCACGTCGACCGCGTCGGCCCGGTAGTGTCCCGTCTCGCCGAACGACGCCGGCACGAAGCGGCCCCTCACCACCACCAACACCGCCACCGCCGCCACGAGCACAACGGCTAAACGAATAACCTGATCAGGAATGCGCCAGATCTTCAATGCAAGTCCCCAGACTCAGACCGAACTGCGCGATGTCGCCTGCATCATGCGCCGTAGCAAAGTCCGCCGCCAACAACCGAGAGGGCGGGACCGAAAGGCCTTTCGGACTACCCGATCGGGTAGTTTCCCGCGTCACTGCTGCACGACGCAGTACGCCTTGCGTACGATTTCATGCCCAATCAGGCGGCGGTTCGCTCCCGGGAGAGCCTCCTCTGAGACGGCCGACCTAGGCTTCCGACGTCTCGAACGAGGCTCTTTCGCGCCTCGAGAGCTCTCGGATCTTGAGGCCCAGAGCTATGAGGGTTGCGACGATCGCGACCAGGGAAAGGGCTAGCCAGTGTCGCCTTGCTTGGATCTCCTCCTGAGCTTCGAGGCCCAAGTCGATCGCCGTACGCGCGTGCTCCAGACCCTTTGCGTGAGTCGAGAGAAAGTCGCTACCTTCGGCCGCGGTGAAACCGTGAACCTGGACCTCGAGGCCGATCTCGGAGTCGACTGCCTGATCCACCTCGAGCTGGGCGTCGCGCACCTCGACACCACCTCGATGGGCTCGCAGCACGACTCGCTCGGCTCTTCCAATCATCGCCGTAAGCTCGCTCATCCGATCCAGCAGGTCGATGCCGGTAACCGCTCCCGGCGTTGCGTCGCTGACCAAGGCGCCGGTGACGTGGCAAGTGCTACAGCGTGTAATCGGTGTCCGAACTTCTTCTCCGGTATTCGGATCGTCATGGGTGTAGTAGGTCTTGCCGATTCGGAATTTGTCGAACAGACGACTGAACTCAGGCCGTAGCAGCGGACGGCCTTCCTCGTCTACCTCGCCGGACACGGAGTGCGGCTCGAGACCGCGAGCTCGGTCGACCAGCCAGTCAAAACGGGCTTCGCCCTCGAGATTCGCCGCCGTCGCTTCGCTAAAGAGCTCTTCAAGAACCTCCGAGTAGTTTCGCGCCGACACTTCCGGCTCCGCGGCCTCGTCTCCCAGGTCAACCGAACCCTCATGGCAGAATACACAGGGTGTCTCCGGTAGCTCTCCGAACATAGCGACCGTGGGCCGTACGGTACCGTGGTTTTCGTGGCAGGACGTGCACTCGCCGAAGTGTCGAATGCCGGTGACCCAGGCCTGTGGCTCGGGCGGCTCGTGGCACGCCGGACAGCCTTCCTCGCCGGCCTCGGCCAGGTATTCGTTATGGAGCGCGAAGCCATCGTGCTTCGAGCTGCTGCGGAAGAGATCGGCCTCGCGGCCGTGACACTGACCACAGACGACGGCCACTGAGTCGAGACCCGGGGGCACGGCGCCGTGGTTGCCGTGGCAGTCGTTGCAGGTCGGCGCGGACAGATCCTCCCGTTCCAACATCGCTTTCGCGTGGACGCTTTGCTGCCAGCGGGCACTCTGGTCGATCGGAAGTGGGCGACCGTCGGGGAGCAAGTAGCCGCTCATTTTCTCCGCATCCGCGTGGCACGAGGCGCAGGTGTCGGCAACGTTGGTCGGATAGACCGGTGACTCCGGATCTCCGACGCGGACGATGCCGTGAACGCCGTGGCAATCGGTGCAGATCGCGACGTTGACGTCCCCCTCCGCCAGCCTCTGTCCGTGTCTGCTTGTCCGGTACTCCCCAACCTGGCCGACTTGAGCATCCAGCCAGATGAACCGCTTCATGTAGGAAGGGCTCGAGTGGCAACTGCCACAGAAGTCGGGTGCCTCCATCCGGTCCGGCTTGCCACGATACGGGTTCAGACCGAACTCCTCGTCCTTGGCCTCGAACATGTCGTCGGCAACCGACATCGCCGGATTGCCTCCGTGGCAGTCGTGACACGAAAGACCGACTTTGGCGTGAACGTCGTTGCGGAAGCTCTCCAGGATCGCGAGGGTCTCGGCCTCGAACAAGTCTGCGTCGCCGTGGCAGGTCGTGCACGATGTGGCGCGTATCTCAACGCCGTTGACCGGCGCGGAACCAATAAAAGCGATCGCCGCAACCAGTAGTCCAGGGCGTACCGAAGCCCGAAAGCACCTCATGATTCGGGCTCCCTCTTGGCACGCTGGGTGCCCCAGCGCAGGACGTAGACCAGGGCCACGGTCGCAGCGACCACCAGAATCGGCGCCCACGACCGGTAGCCCCACGCGGTCATGCCCACCATGTAGGTCACCGCCACAACCCCGACGACGGTGAATGCCCGACTGTGCCCGGTGCGCTCGATTCCCCTGTCGAGAAACGGTACCAGCACCATCAGCAGTCCACCCAGCGAGAAGAGAAGGATCGGGATTGCCTCGTACTCGACTCCGAAGATCTCGCCGCCCGGAACGAACTTCAGGGTCTCGAACATGAACATGAAGTACCACTCGGGGCGGATGTCCTTATAGGCGGGCGCGAAGGGGTCGGCCTTCTCGCCCAATTCCCACGGAAACAGGGCTGCGATCGCGACCAGGACCCCGAGCGCGAGAATCCAGCCAAAAAGATCGCGGAGCGCAAAGTTCGGAAAGAACTTCATCGGACGGCGGCGTGAGGCTTCTTCCTCGGCCCGCGGCGGCACGCTCATGCCTTGAATCTGGACCAGCAGAAGGTGCACACCCAGGAGTATCGTCAGGAAAGCGGGCAGGATCGCGACATGCCAGCCGTAGAAGCGCGACAGCGTCCCGCCCGTGACCCGATCGCCGCCGCGCAAGAATCGTAACGTCCATTCCCCCACGACCGGCACCGCTCCCGCGATGTCGGTGCCCACCTTGGTGGCGAAGAAGGCGAGCTTGTTCCAAGGTAGGAGATAACCCGAGAAGCCGAACGCCAGAGCCAGGAAAAGCAGGATGCAGCCGGTGATCCAGGTGATCTCGCGTGGTTTGCGATAGCCCTTGGAGAAATAGACGGTGACCAGATGGAGAAAGGCGAAGAAGACCATCAGATTGGCTGACCAGGAGTGAAGCGAGCGGATCAGCCAACCGAACGGTACGACCGTCATGATGAACTCGACCGACTCGAAAGCCTCCGCGGCCGACGGCCGGTAGTAGAGCATCAACATGATGCCGGTTAGAAGCTGAACGATCAGGAAGAACAGGGTCATGCCGCCGAAGTAGTAGATGACCGAATAACGGTGCATCGGCACCGTCTTGTGCGAGGCAAACTCGGTCGCCGTCGAGACGGGTACCCGATTCTCGATCCAGGTACGCACCTTGCCGACGAGGTTACTCACCGATCATGCCCTCGAAACCACGATGTGCTCGGGCTCGCCAACGGCTTTGACCACGAGATCGACCTTGAAGGATTCGAGCGGCCTCGGCGGTGGGCCGGCCACCTGCTGGCCGCTCAGGTTGTACTCGCCGTTGTGGCAGTTGCACCAGATTCGCTTCTTGTCCTTGTGGTACTCGACGATGCAATCGAGGTGCGTACAGGTGGCCGCGAAAGCGCGAAAATCACCCTCCCCACCACGGATCAAGATCACCGGCTCTGCCCCAAAGCGAAGAATCTTGTAGCCAATCTCGAGCAATTCCGGGTCGTTGATAGGACCCGCCTCGACTTGGTTCATCGAGGCTTCGGGGATCTCCGGGGGGCTGACAAAGCGCAGCACCGGATAGGCCACGGAGGCGAACAGAGCACCTATCGACGTGCCCAGAAACCAGTTGATGAAGCCTCTGCGTCCCGGGTCGGCTGGTGAGTCGCCGTGCGGCACTTGGCTTGTTCCCATTCAGTGTCTCCCTAGCTCTTTCGTGACCCGGGGCGCGACGCTCTCGGACGTGATCAGTGAGACTGCGGGTGCATTCTCCAGAAAGGCTCCGAGCCACAACACCGTCCAAAAGGGTAGCCGAGCCTTCATGATGGATGCGCAAGTATAACCGTCGTGCTCAGCCGACCCAATCAGGGGCAGCTCCTGCGCCCCGTGCGCCAGCTCGGCGAGCCCGGTTACAGCACGTCTGCAAGGCCGTACTCGGCCGCGGCCTGAATCCGGAATGCCTCGGCATCCTGTAGAAAGGCCACTACGCTCAGTTTCTTCCGGCGCCATCCTTCGTCGAGTGCGATCTCGACCGAACCCTCTGCTCCCGTCCCGATCAGCTCGAGCTCAGGAACTGCCTCCAGTCGCCGGACGACCCGATCATTGTGCAGCGTCTTGGAGGCGTTCTCACCCCGGCCGACTTCCGTCACGAGATCGCTTTCGACGACCGCGATCCAGGCTGCAAGGCTCTCAGAGACGACTTCGCCGTCGACCTGAGCGGTGGTGACGGAAACTCGAAGACGGCTCTTCGAAATCAGCTCTGCCGAAACGCCGATCGTCGCAGCCGATCGCTCGTTGCGGGCCATCTCGAGCAGGCGCGAAATGTCGCGCCGGTCAGAGCCGACGCCTTCCCAGCGGCCGTTGACCACCATCTGCGGTGTGTAGACGCGGCTGCCTCCGAAAACCCTCGCGTAGCGTCGCTGCCGACTCGACCAGACGTCGGATGAGAGAGGATCCGTCCAACCGATATAGTTCCAGTAGTCGACGTGGAACGACAGCGGGATGATCTCGAGGTCCTCTCGCGCGGCTAGCTCGCTCAGGTAGCGATCCGCGGATGGACAGCTCGAACAGCCCTGGGAAGTGAAGAGCTCTACGACGATGGCGCCGTTCTGCAACGCCGGCGGGTCGGGCAAAGCGCCGCCGGAACCCGGCGCGATGACCAAGAGGGTGCCGACGAGCAGCAGGCCGGTTGCCGGCACTCGCACCGCCCGTATCGCTCGCACAGTTCTCACCGTCCTGGTCACGGCACCGGACACTCACCACGGGCGAGCTGAGCCAGAAACGAGAACACCACGGCCGCGGTCGCGAGGAAAGACACGAGATAACGGACTGTCGGTCTCATCCGGTGGATTCTAGCCTCAAGAAAAAGGCCGGGCCCTGGAGGCCCGGCCCTGCGACTACAGCAGATACGTTCTTGACCGGAAGCGTGTCAAGGCATCCGGACTAGAGGACACGGCAGGCTAAAGCGCCTCGAGCTCGTCGACCAGGCCCTCGACCACATCGAAACCGCCCTGCCAAAAGCTCGGATCGGTCATTTCGACCCCGGCTTCGGCCAGGATTTCGGCGGGCCGGGAGGCGCCACCCCAGGCCAGGAGCCGCAAGTAGCCAGGCACGAAGGAAGCGCCTTGCTCGCGAAACCTCCGATAGAGAGCCAGCACCAGGAGCTGCCCGAAGCTGTAGGCATAACAGTAGAACGGCGTGTGGTAGATGTGCGGAATCGAAACCCACTCGCGCGAGAATTCCTGTGGCACCTCGACGGCGTCGCCGAACTGCTCTTCGAGCAGTCCTAGGTAGATCTCATTGAGCTTCTCCGGAGGCTCCCCTGCCAGGATCGCCGCATGCGCGCGCTGTTCGAAACGGACGAAATAGGCCTGGCGCATCACGGTGGCGTAGATGTCGTCCAGCGACAAGGCCAGGAGCTCGCGGCGAACGCCTTGAGCAGTCTCGCTCGCCAGCAGCCGGTCGACAAGCAGCCGCTCCGCGAACACCGACGCGGTCTCCGCGAGCGGCAGCGAGGGATGCTGGGTGAGAACCGAGTGGTCCTCGGCGAGCATCGAGTGCACCGCATGTCCAAGCTCGTGCGCCAGCGTCGCTACATCGCGGACCTTGCCGGTGTAATTGAGCTGCACCCAGGGTGTCTGTGTCGGCAGTACGGTCGCACAGAAGGCGCCGCCCTTCTTGCCTTTGCGGATCTCGCTGTCAATGTGATCGTCGTCGAAGACCCGACGCGCAAGAGCCGCGAGCCGGGGCTCGAACTCTTCAAAGGTGGACAGCACCAGCTCGACGGCTTCCGAATAGGGGGTCGATTTGTCGGTGCCGATCAGCGGCGCATAAAGATCAAACCGGGACAGACGCTCTTGTCCCAGCTCCCGAGCTTTCCAGCGGAAATAACGCTGAAAGAGCGGCGCGTTGCGAGCGCAGGTGTCGAGGAGGGCTTCAACTGCCTCATCCGGCACGTCGTTGTCGACGTTGCGAACCGAGATCGGAGTCGAAAAGCCCCGCAGACTCACATTCTCGGCATGCCAGTCGAGCACTCGACTGACGTAGATTTGCCCGAGCACCTTGGCCTCGCCTTCGAAGACTCGGAGCATCTCGCGGTAGGCCGCCGCCCGAAGGTCGGCAGCCGGGGAGTAGACATAGGCCTGTAGCTCATCGCGAGTAAGCGATCTCGCCTCGCCATCGACTTCGAGCTCGAAGGCCAGCCGGTTGGTGAGCATCGAGTAGATCGTGAGCACGGCCGAGATGCCGTTGGTGTCCTTGAGGTTGACGATCTGCTCGGAGCGTTCTTCGAGCATGAAGGGCTTGGTCCGGCGCAGGTCTTCGAGGAAGTGGCGAAAATCCGCGTGCTCCAACTGTCCCGGCTGAAGCTCTCGCGCGGTCACCTCGTCGAGCCCTTTCCACCACAGGAGGAAGAAAAGCACCCGGTTGTGAAAGTCGACCAGCGCCCGATCGATGCGGTTCTTGAAGGTGAGTGCTGCCTCGGATTGGGTGTCCTCCGAGAACCAAAGAGACCCGTAGGCCGAGGGCGGATAAGACGCTTCGGTCAGCTTCTCGAAGGTCTCGAGCACTTTGAGAACGCGCTCTCGTGAAGGTTCTCTTTCGAGCTCGACACGGGCCTCACCAATCGATTCGACGAGACTCTCCATCTCCGCAAGCCGCGCCGAGATCGTTCCTTGGGCTGCATCCGGCAGCAACTCGCTCAAATCCCAGGATCTCTGCGCGTAGCTCTGGCTCTTCAGCACGTCACTCAATCTGTCTTCCTTCGTTCGGAGGGCGCCCCTGGGCAGCGGCCCGGGAGCGAGCAGGTGTTTCGCAGCCGAGTCTAGGTGACCTGCCGGAAGACACCAAAGAGCACGGCTCCGGGCCGGCCGTCCCCGGAGAACGCGCTCGGATCTTTGAAAAGGGCTGCGACGCTCGAAGCGCCGCAGCCCTGGGTTGTTCCAGTCGAAGGCGTCTCCGTTAGTCCTCTTCGACCTGAATCGACTTCAAATACTCGGTCAGATTGAAGATCTGCTGCTTCGCGAAGGCCTCACGACGGTAGGGCTTGAAGTCGGGGCGAACATCGCCCAACACCCTGCCCCAGACCGGCATCTCGACGCTGCCGTGAGCCACGATCTTGCCGCCGCCCTGGATGCTCTTTTCGACACCCTCGGTCGGAAACTCACCGTCATTGTCGAGCGCAAGTCGGGTCAGGTCCGGAACCGGCATCGCCAACGCCGGCGCGGCCGGACCGTTGCCGGTCGCATCCATACCGTGACAACTCGCGCAGAGCTGCCCATAGAGCTCCTCGCCGTCGCTCAACGCCGCCTGGGTCCAGGTCACCGGCGCCTGCCGGATCTCGACCTCTTCCGATGCCGCCGTCGATGCGAATGAAAAGACCAGCGCCAGAGGAAGCACCGCACCGATCAAGAAAGGAAACCGTTTCATATCTCGTCCTCCACGTTCTTGGCCAATGTCGGGCCTCGAAGCCGATCGCTGCGAGTGCTACAGGCACTGGCCAAACTCAGCGTACTCTACCGCGTCGAGAGCGGAACGTCCGCCAAGGTGGGAGTCGCGCCTACCCTGCCAGGGGGCGGTGAGATCCGGCCCTGGGAGGGCGGAGGCTGCCCGACCTCCGGCTTGAGACCCCATGGTCTATGATCTCCTGCCGAGGAGCAATGAACGACCGCAACCGCATTCGACTCACCAGCCTGACGTCCTGCGCCGGCTGAGCCAGCAAACTGGGCGCCGGGGCCCTGGCGCAGGTTCTGCGCCCACTGCAGGAACTTGCGGAGGCAGCCGCTTCCGACAAGGTACTCGTGGGCCTCGAACTCGCGGACGACGCCGCCGCCTATCAAGTAAGTGACGATCTGGCGGTCGTTTTGACACTCGATTTCTTCACCCCAATCGTGGATGACCCCTATGCCTACGGAGCGATCGCCGCAGCCAACAGCCTGAGCGATATCTACGCGATGGGAGCCCGGCCGGTGCTGGCGCTGAACGTCGCCGCCATGCCCAAGAGTCTGCCGCTCGACATCGTCAACGAGATCTTCCGAGGCGGCGCCGAGAAGGCACAGGAAGCGGGAATCGCGGTCGCCGGCGGCCACACCGTCCGCGATGAAGAGCCTAAGTACGGCCTGGTTGTGTTGGGTACGATTCACCCGAGTCGGCTCAAAACCAAGGGCGGCGCGAAAGCAAGCGATCGCCTTTTCTTGAGCAAGCCGCTGGGCACGGGCGTGGTGACGACGGCTCTCATGCAGAATCGAGCCGGCGAGGTCGAGGTCGAGGCTGCGACCCGGAGCATGCTGGAACTCAACCGAGCCGCGGCCGAGCTGGCCCAAGAGCTGGGCGCCACCGCTCTCACCGACGTCACGGGTTTCGGCCTGCTCGGACATCTGAGCGAAATGGCCAAGTCCGGGAGCGTCGGCTTCGAGCTCGCCTATTCCAGACTGCCGTGGCTGCCGGGCGCGGAGGAGTTAGCCCGGGCCGAGATCTTTCCCGGAGGGGCCCATGACAACCAAACGCACTTCGGGGACGCGGTGAGCTTCGACGACTCGCTCGAGGGCTGGCGCCGGACGCTCTGTTTCAGCCCCGAAACTTCCGGCGGCCTGCTCATGACCCTGTCCCCGGAAAAGGCGCAGTCGGCTGTCGAATCAGCCGAGAGGCTAGGTGTTTCAGTGCACGAGATCGGCCGAGTGCTAGCACAACCAGGACTTCGAATCCTGGCCTAGCGTCATCCTGGCACTCCCGCCCTTCGAGGCGGGCCAGCCGGCCACCTCACGGGGTGTTGCCGCACCGCGTCGAACTTGTGAAGATTTTCACAAGACGCGGCTGTCGAGTCTGGACCGCCAGGTGACCGAGTCCAAGCTCGACTTCAACCGCCGATTGGGGAAGAAAAAGGGCAGCGTCCGGCTCTTCTGGGAATACGAGGAGGTAGACCGCGACCACCTCGAAGTTGCCCCCGGAGAGATGGCCTCGACCACCAACATTCTGGGGGCCTCTTGGAGAGCCCGTCCGAAGAAGGGTCTCAAGACCTATGTCTCGGTCGAGCACGGCGAAACCGACAACGCCTTCGCCCTGGTCGATGGCGCCTTCTCGACACTCACTTCACCGGCCGTGCCCAATCCCTTCGATCCAAACGGAGCTCAGTACTACGAATTTCACGATGCTCGAATCGCCGACACCACGGCCTCTCCGGCCTCGTGGGACGAAGTCAAGCTGCGAGCGAACTGCCTGGCCGGCAGCACGAGCTTCACCAGTTCCTATCGCTACTGGGACGGTGACAACGACGACGGCGACCTGACCGACTGGTCGCGCACCGTGCAGGCGCTCACCTTGACTCTCTGGGGAGCTCCGGCGCCAAAGTGGGAATGGCATACGGCCTACGCCTGGAACAGCACAGAGCTAGGTACTCCTGCGAGTATTCCGCTCTTTGATGGCTGAGCGGGCACGATTCTGTCGGGCCAGTTTGGCTCCGATCGTGCCCTGCTCGAATACGAAACCACGCTCAACACGATTCTGGGAGGTATCCGCTTCAAGCCCAACGAAGACTTCGAGCTGTCGCTCGACGCCGCATTGAATACGGCCGAGGCGTCTCTCGATCCATTCAGTTTCCCCGAAGGTGAGGCCTTTGCGGCGAGTCGGCCCAACCAGTGGTACGACTTCACCCGCACCCACACCTTCTCGGACCTGGACACTACGTTCCAGGAGGTCGCGCTGAAAGCCAAGTACCGCGTCAACGAACGCACTTACCTTACCGGCGGCTATCGCTACCTCGACTACGAGGACGATGCCCCGTATCTCTACGACACCTCGGGCTCGGTCGACTTCTACAGCCTGGGAATCGGCTGGCTGTTCTAATCATCACCGCTCGCCCACGTGTTCAGCGCGATCGAAGGGTGGCTCCTTACCGGGGGTCACCCTTCATTTTCTTATCCGGCTGCTCTGGCAGGGAGAGCGGCGGCACCGCTTAGGGAACCTCGCCCGGCCGAGGTCCAGGACGTATCGATACAGGGCCCGGTGAGGGCTCGATGGGCTGTGGCTGCTGCCGGCGCCGGGGGTTTCAGCGCCGGCAGGGCCAAAGGGGCCCAGGGGCCGTGGGGCAAGAAGGGGCAATGCGAGGTG
>JAAENP010000283.1 GCA_024224155.1 bacterium | reverse complement strand
TGCGGGTAGCTCCTAGCCACGAGCCGGCGGACCCGAGCACCGAACTGTGACCGGGAGGAGCTCGCCATCGCAGGTACCGGAAAGGCGCCCCAGCGGTTCGAGCGCCAGGAGGCGACTCGGGTCAGGCACTTGGCGAGCGTCACCGGCCGGCCGGTGCGCTCTACGGCCCAGTCGTCACAGCGCAGCTCGGAGAGCGCACCCAGCCTGCTCACGGCGACGAAGTTCAGAGGTTGGAAAAAGAAGCTACCGGCCAGCATTCGCACGGCGAGCAGCCAGAGAGCGTCGTACCTCACCAGATGGGCCAGTTCGTGCGCCAGCACGGTCTCCTGCTCTTCCGCACTGAACTCCTCCGTCACCTTGCTGGGAAGACACACTTCCCAACGACGCAAACCCAAGGCCAGGGGCACCGCCAGCGCCGTGCACACCGACAGCCCGACTCTGCGAGCCACTCCGGCGCGCCGTCTCAGGCGTGCCAAAAGCGCAACGTGTGGTCCGCTCGAGAGCCGACGTCTACCCTTCAGTCGACTCAAAAGCAGCACGTAGCTGATGACGAATCTCGTGAGCAGAATCGAGGTCGCGACCAACCAGAGAAAGAGGGCGATGGCCAGGATCCGGCCGCGCGGTCTGGCCATCCCGAGGCTCAAGCCTGCGCCGGTCGCCATCGGATCGGGCGAGGGCGTGGTCATGGTTGCCTCTGCCCCGTCGTTCTCGGCGTCGCCGCGCAGATCGAACGCCTTCTCCCTGGGCTCCGACATCCGGATATCCACCGCCTGAGGTCTTGGTTCAGCGGCTTCGAGCACGAGCGCGCCCGCCAGAGGTCGGTACTCGACCACGCTGGCTAGGCCCAGCTGCAAGGCCGAGGTGAACAAGGTCACAAAGAGCGCGGCCTTCCATCCGGCCTCCTCGAGAGCCAGATTGCGATTCCGCAGAAACCGCGATGCCAGCCACATTCCGCCGAGGGCGATCGTACTGTGCAGCCAGTAGGTCAGAAGCCAGGCGAGAATCGTGTCCGTCATGATCTGTGCTCCCGTCCTTTCCGGCCCTTCTCGGCCACCAGCTTCTCGAGCTCGGAAAGCTCGTCCGAATCGATCTCGCCCTCGGAGATCAGATAACTCGCAAAAGCGGCCACATCACCCCGAAAGAGCCGCTGAGCGACCTGTTCGACCATCGAGCGGCGGACACCGTCTTCGGTGATCTCCGGCTCGTAGATGAACTTCCGGCCGTCGAGCCGGTGCGACACGACGCCCTTCTCCTCCATCTTGCGCAGCATGGTCGCGATCGTGGTCGGCGCCAGGCCGCGCTCCTCCCAGAGCGCTCGGTGCACGCTCGAGGCGCTGGCTCTTCCTTGCGCCCACAGGACTTTCATGATCGCCAACTGCAGATCTCCCAGCTGGTACTTACGGCTCATTGGGACCTCCGGTTCACAACGACCCCGATAGTACTACCCAGGTAGTTAGCCTGTCAACACTCGTCATCCAAGAAAAAGAAAAGGCCCCACCCGCACCTGCGGGAGAGGCCTTCAGCGATCCTGTTCGGAGGCTAGAAACGCACGCCCAGGCCGACCGTTCCGATCAGCGGATCGACGTCGAACTCGTTGTCGTCGTCACCAGCCTTGATCGGCAGGTAGCGGATCGCCGTCGCCAGAGCCCACTTGCTCTGCCCGCCGAAGTACCAATCCGCTCCGATTTTGGCCCCAATGCCGACCTCGCTACCGAAGTCGGGCTCGGTCACGTTGAAGCCGCCGTCGCTGTAGCTGACGTTGCTCACAAACGGCCCGATGAAAACGTCGTAAAGCTTCTCCGGCGTCAGGTGGACGTTGAGGCCAACGCTGATTGCGTCGAAACCGACGCCGGGATTCGACATCGTCCACTCGTCGCCCATGTCAAAGATGCGGTTGCCGTCGAGGTCGATGAACAATGCATCCAACTCCACGCCGTATCTATCGTTGATCAACCTCTCGAGGCCGAGACCGAAGCCGGTGCCGTCGCCGATCATCCGCTTGGTGCTGACGAAGGGAGACAGCAGGTCGTCCGGGTCCTGGCGGACCGGGCCAGTCATAATGCTGTCGCCCGAGGCGTCGGCCGCGGCACCGAAGAAACGGAAGATCCAGCTGCCGCCACGCGGCGGCACGTTGACCGTCGCGCTCACCGAACCCGAATCCTCGAAGCCGTTCAAGCGAGCGACACCCGAGAACGTGTAGTCGTAGTCACCCGGCTTCCTGGGTAGCGTGTCGGCCGGATCAAAGGTCCACTTGCTCGGCCCCGCCGCCATCAGGGCGGAAAGGTCTCCGGCGCCACCGTCGGGCAGGGCGATTCCGGTGATCTCGACATCACCCACGCTCTTCGTGCAATCGACATTGATCAGGCCCGTGTCCGGATCGACAGTGGCGACGCAGTCGAACTTCGGCTTGCGGCGCTCGACGTCGACGCCCGCGCTGCAATCGGTATTCTGGCTGCCCGACTCCTGGCGCGCGTTGGCGGTAAAGGAGTAGCGGCCGTCGTCCGTCGGCTTATAGGTCCATACGTTCTCGCCGGCGCTCTCGAGCCTCGCGAGATCACCGGGGCCGCTCGGCTCCCCGACACTCGTCACCACGAGTGCGGCGCCGTCGGTCGAGCCGCGCACCGTAATCGTGTCGGACTCGGCGTCGAAAGACGCGGCCAGCTCGCAAGTCGGTGGCGGCGCCGGTACCATGCGACCGGAACCACGCGTCATCGACAAGTTCAGGCAGCTCTTCGGAACGGTCATCGTGTAGTGGTAGCCGTTGGACTCGACCTCGACACTCCAGACCGGGGCCGGCTCCGCGCCTTTCCACATGATGTTCTTCACACAAGCCGGCTTGCCGCGCTTGCGGAAGGCCATCCACTCGAACTCCGTGCCCGGAGACAACGACGCTTCCTCGGCCTTTCCGGCTCGCACCGCGGCGAAGAGCTCGTCCGGATCTCCACCCCATCCCGCCAACTCGAGGACCGCCCTCAGATCGTCCTCGTAGGTCACGAAAAGCCGCTGCAGCTCCTCCTCGGTCGCGGCCGACTCCCGCGAGAACGTCGTCTGCGGGCGCCCGAAGGCCGTCACCGGAGTCACTCGATCCCCACCCTGACACCCGTTCTCTTCGCCGAACGCGGGCGCCGTGACCAGTGGGGCCAACAGCAGAACCGGCAGAACCCAGACAGAAATCTTCATATGCCTACTTACTCTCATCCTCAATCTCCCAAGCGCGAAAGGCGCAATCTAATCAGGGCACGGCCGCGGCAAAACCGCGCGCCATCGCCTCGCAATCTTGTGCCGCGCCACTTGGCAAGTCAACCGTCTATTCGAATGGCGGCGGCGGACTCCTCCGGCCTCGAAAACGGACAATTTTCGGCAATTTTGGAGGATCCATGCCAAAAAACTGGATACGGGAGGTCACGCGGACCACCGTTACCGTGGGTCGCAACCGCGGTGTGCCCTCGAAAAGCCAACCAACATATGGCCTTGGTGAGAGAGGCTCCCTCGTTACAAGCCCTCGTGGGAATGGCACGGACCTTGCTCTTTTGAAGAGCGTCCGAGGTCGATGAAGCACCAACGCTAGGAGACAGTCCAGCAGGCACGCCGACTCCGACATCACAAGCCAAGCCCGGAACCCCGGGTTTAGAAGCCCAGCCTTTTTCTTCGCCAACACCCCTCCTCCCCACGCCGGCCCCCTCACGGAGGCCGGCCCCCGCCTCGTGCCGCGGCGCGAGATACAATCGAGCCCGGAGGAGGCTCGATGCTGGAAACAAGACCCACGTCGACGGAGCCCTGGGCGACCGATCTCGAGCAGGCCGTTTCCGAGCTGAGCCGGAACAAGGATCGCTGGCTCAGGCTGCCGATCGCGCGCAAGATCGAGTACGCGAGAAGCCTGCTAGCCGGTACCGTGCGAACGGCTGCCGGACAGGTGCAGGCGGCCTGCGAAGCGAAAGGCGTCCCCTTCGATTCGCCTCTGGCCGGTGAAGACTGGATCGGAGGCCCGTACATCGTCGCGCGGCACCTCCGGCTCCTGATCGAGTCTCTGGACGACCTGCGCAAGCACGGCCGTATCCGGATCGATCCGAGCCGGGTGCGCAGCGGCAACGATGGCCGAGCCGTCGTCGACGTTTTTCCGCTTTCGACCTACGACCGCCTTCTCTACTCCGGCTTCACCGCCGAGGTCTGGATGCAGCCGGAGATTACGCCCGCAAACCTGTACAACCACATGGGCGGCGTCTATAAGACCGAGAACCCGGAACCGGGCGTCGCGCTCGTCCTGGGCGCGGGCAACGTCGCCAGCATCGCGCCGCTGGATGTGGTCCACAAGCTCTTCTTCGAGGGCCACGTCGCGATCCTCAAGCTCAACCCGGTGAACGACTATCTGGGCCCTTTCTTCGAGGACGCCTTCGCCGAGATGATCCGTGACGGCTTCGTGCGTATCGTCACCGGAGCGGCCGACGCGGGTTCCTTCCTCTGCCATCACCCGGACATCGACGAGGTCCATATCACCGGCAGCGCCCGCACCCACGACCTGATCGTCTGGGGCGCGAGCGACGAAGCCGCTCGCCGAAAGGCCGCGGGGACGCCGCTCTTGACCAAGCCGATCACCAGCGAGCTGGGCAACGTCAGTCCAATGGTGATCCTCCCCGGCCGATGGAACAGCACCGAGCTGCGGTTCCAGGCGGAAAACCTGGCCACTCAGATAACGCAGAACTGCGGATTCAACTGCAACGCGACCAAGGTGATTGTCACCCATCAGGATTGGGATCAGCGAGAGGAACTGTTGGATGAGCTTCGCGGGATCCTCGGCCGCCTGCCGGATCGGCCCGCCTACTATCCGGGTGCCGCCGACCGCCACGCTCGCTTCACCGCGGCCCACCCCGGAGCCGAGCTGCTGGGCGAGCCCCGGAGCGGGGCGCTGGCGCCGGCGCTGATCGCGGGCCTTGATCCGTCAATCGACCATCTCGCCTTTCAGGAGGAGTCCTTCTGCACCGTAACCTGCGAAACTGGGCTACCTGGAAACGACGCGGCCGACTTCCTCGGAGCCGCAGTCGACTTCTGCAACGACCGTCTCTACGGGACCCTCAACGCCGGTCTGATCGCCGATCCCCGTTCACGCCGTGAGCTGGGCCCGGAGATCGATCGAGCCATCGCCGGCCTTCGCTACGGCGCGGTCGGGATCAACCAGTGGCCGGCCATGGCCTACGCCTTCGGCTCGACGACCTGGGGGGCGTTTCCGGGACACACCCTGACGGACATCCAGAGCGGCATCGGCACGGTCCACAACACGTTCTTCTTCAACCGGCCGGAGAAGAGCGTAGTCGAAGGGCCGTTCCGGGTCTTCCCCAAGCCGCCTTGGTTCGTCAGCCACAAGAACTCGCATGGCGTTGGGCGCCGGCTGGTCGATTTCGAGGCCTCCCCCGGTGCCACCAAGATACCGGGCATCGTCCTGGCCGCGATGCGCGGTTAGCCTGGCATCCTAAGACGACCGCTGAACGTAGCTGCCGTCTTCGGTGGAGATCTGGACCTTCTCTCCGGTCTTGATGAACGGCGGCACCTGAATCGTCAGGCCGGTCTCGATCGTCGCGTCCTTGGTCACGTTGGTCGCGGTGTTGCCCATGTTCGGATTGTCGATCGTCACGACGATCTCGAAGACCATCTTCTGCGGCAACTGGACGCCGATGGGCTTGTTCTCGTAAATCGTGACCTCGACCTCGGCATTCTCGGCGAGGAAGTTCGACGAATAGCCGAGCAGATCGGCCTCCACCGTATGCTGATCGTAGGTGTCGGTGTCCATAAAGACGAAATCATCACCTTGCTTGTAGAGATACTGCATCTTCTGAACCGTGACGTCCGCGGTCTCCATCTTCGAGCCGGCGCGCACCGTGTGATCGATCACCTTGCCCGACACGATCCCCTTGAGCTTGAAGCGCACGAATGCGCCGCCTTTGCCCGGCTTGTGGTGTCTTCTTTCGACGACCGTATAAAGCTCTCCATCCAACAAGAGCTTAGTTCCTGAGCGACACTGGTTGGCGTCGAGCATACCCATCGGGGAAACCTCCTAAGTATCGGCGATCGCTCGGGATCTTGGAGCCATCAGGCTTCGACGGTCCCGGCGAGTCCGTATTCTCGCAGAAGACCTTCGAGCAAAGAAAGTAGCTTGCGGCCATCGAACGGTTTGGACAGAAACTGCGAGGCGCCGGCGGAGACCAGTCGGGCCGAGATATCTCCCTTGCGCTCGTCACTGCTGAAAATCCAGGGAATGCTCTCGGTGCGCCAACGCGCCGCGAGGAGTGAGTCACTGGCCTCCACGGCCTTCAGATCGGCCACCACAGCTCGGAAACGAGCGATTCCCTCGGCCAACAGACCGCTCGCCTCCTGTGCGGTCCGGACCCCAACCGCTTCGAAGCCGCCGCTCGTCAACAAGTCGCCTAGAACGGCGAGTACCGCCGGATCCGGCTCCAGGACCAGAATCGCGGGGTTCGAGTCGTCGCCCCGCGCGGGCTCCGCGGCTGGTGTCGAGAGCGACTGCGAGGGCGACGGCACTCCGCTCCTCGCCACTGGAATGAAGACTCGTATCCGCGTGCCGGAGTCGTCCGACTCGACCTCGATCAACCCCTCATGACCTCGAACCACACCCAGGGCGGCTGCGAGCCCGAGGCCACGCCCGGCGAACTTGGTCGAAAAGAAAGGATCGAAGATCTTCTGAAGGGCTCCGGCCTCGATCCCAGGACCCGAATCACCCACCTCCAGCACTCCGTAAGTCCCTGCCGCCGCTCTGTTCCGGATGGGACGGTAGCCGCGGGCGGGCGACGAGCTCTCCAGAACAACCGAGGTGGTTTCGATCCGCACCGTGCCCCCGTCTTCCCCAACCGCTTCGAGCGAGTTGTCTACCAGCGCTCTGAGCAGTTGCCGGACCAGTGCGGGATCGGCGAAGATCTCGGGAAGCTCGGCCCCGAGAGACGTGTGGATCTCTACTCCACCTCTCGTGCCGCTCCTGATCTGTTCGAGCTCGAGCTCCACCAACTCATTGAGCGCGGTCGCCCTGCGATCCACCGCGGCTCCGCCCGCATACGCCAGCATCTGGGCGGTCAGCTTGGCGGCTCTCCGAGCCGAAGAGTCAATCGCCTGCAACGCTTCCTGGGCCCCGGTGCCTTCCTGCACCTGGGACATGGCCACCGACGTGTTGCCCAACACCACCATCAGAAGATTGTTGAAGTCGTGCGCGATCCCGCCGGCGATGAGACCCAGGCTCTCCATCTTTCGCGCCTGCTGAATCTCGCTCTCCAACCGCAGCGCCCGGCGCTGGTCCCGCGCCCTCATGATGGCATTGCCGAAGACCATGCCGGCAATGTGAGCGAGAGCCTGATGCTCGCGCAGCCACTCGCGCTCGTTCGCCACGGCCTCGAGCGTCAACAGACCCATCAGTCCCTCCCTACCGAAGACCGGAACGATCGTCGCCGAGCGCACGTCGTCGCCGAGCAGAGCGGCCAGGTCCGCCCGTCCTTCTTCCGCTAGATCCGAGAGCCGCGACACCGCGATCGTCTCGAACTGCTCGAGCCGGGGGAAAAGCCAGGGAATGGCAACCGCACCGGAATCTGCGTCGGCGTCGCCCCGTGCCGAGTCCCGAGACCACTGACCGAACGGCTTGAAACGCCCCTCGCCGCGCTGAAGCAGGAAGAAGTTCAGCCGATCGCAGTCGAGAAACACCCCGATCTCTCCGAGTGCGACAGCTATGGCGGGCACCAGCTGGTCGGCGGCGGTATCGATGAAGCGCGTCGAAATCGACACCATGAGTTGCTCTTGGTCCACCCGGCTTCGGAGAGCTTCCTGCGAGGCCACCTGCCGGGAGACATCCCGAGCCAGCGTCCGCACCAACGGCGATTGGACGCCATCGTCCCGAAGCGTGTTGTGAAACTCGAGAACCTTGACCTCCCCATCGCGGTTGACGAACGTCATCAGGCCGCGGTACGAAGCCTCCTCGGCTATCTTCTTCAGATACTCGGACCATTTCGCCACGGAGTCCCGCTGCAGAAAACGATCTCCGCCACTGCCGATGACCTCCTCGACCGGGAACCCCAGAAAGCCGATGAACGACTCGTTGGCACTGAGAATGGTTCCTGTGAGGTCGTGCGTCCAGATCATGTCGGCGCTGTTCTCGATCAGGTCTCGAAACTGCGCCTCACTCTCGGCCAGCGCCGTGGTTGTCCGAGTGTGGGCCTCGGCCTCCTCCTTCAGAGCCAGATTGGTTCTCCTGAGCAAACGCATCGCCAGATACTGGGCGCGAACGAAGAGCGCGGTGATCACTCCCAGCGAGAGCACCGTCGCCAGCCGATTGAACAGGCTGTGCACATGGTGCATGTCCGCGGGCACCAGATTGGGTAGCGGGCTCCCGGGAAGCAGCCAGAAGACCACCGTCGTCGCCAAAACCAGAGCGAGAAAAACGACAAGAGCGGTGAGATCGACCAGAAATGCGGCGGCCACCGGCACGACGTAGAGCCACGCGAACCCAGGATCGTAGAAGCCTCCCGAAGAGGCGATCGCGACCACCAGCAAAGCGAACAACACCGACGCCGAAATGTAGCCGCAGAGCTTGATCCTCCGCGTTCGAACCAGAAAAGCCAGGTTGAGCCCGGCGATCGCCAATGCGGCGACCAGCGACCAGAACACCACCATCGCCCCGAGACGCCAGTACTGAAACAGAAATAGACAGCCCACCGCCATCACCGCCACGTTGCTCGCGACGATGATCTGGATCGGTCGTTGTTGCATCTGGAAACGACTACAATCCTAGCAGCCCGAAAGGACCAACTCATGCTTTGGCTTCTGTCTCTCGTCGGACTCATCTTCGTCGTCGCCCTCTACGACGTCGTCCAGCGCAGACACGCGATACTGCGCAATTTTCCGATCATCGGGCACTTCCGCTACTGGCTCGAGGCCATCGGACCCGAGGTCAGGCAGTACATCGTCGTCAGCAACGACGAAGAGCGGCCGTTCTCACGCGACCAGAGACGCTGGGTCTACGCCTCATCGAAGAAGCAGAACAACTACTTCGGCTTCGGCACCGACAACGACCTCGAGCTGACGTCGAACCACCTCATCATGAAGCACTCGGCCTTCCCGCTGCCGGCCCTGCATCCAGGAGAACCAGGCTACAGCGAGGATCACCCACTCCCGTGTGCCAAGGTTCTGGGCGGAGCCCTCGGCCGCCCGCGGGCCTTCCGTCCAGAATCCGTAATCAACATCTCAGCGATGAGTTTCGGTTCTCTGAGCGCCGCCGCTGTCGAGTCGATGAACCGCGGCGCCCGACTCGGGTCGTGCCTGCAAAACACCGGTGAAGGCGGCATCAGCCCTTACCACCTGCGCGGGGGCGAGCTGATCTGGCAGATCGGCACCGGCTACTTTGGCTGTCGAGGCGACGACGGTAGCTTCTCCAAGGACCGCTTCCTCGAAACCGTCGCCAGAGCTCCGGTTCGCGCGATCGAGATCAAGCTCAGCCAGGGCGCCAAGCCCGGCCTGGGAGGCATTCTCCCGGGAGCCAAGGTGACTCCCGAGATCGCGGCGATTCGCGGCATCCCCGAGGGCACAGACTGCGTCAGCCCCTCCTATCACCGCGCCTTCACAGACGTTGACGGCCTGCTCGACTTTGTCGAAGAGCTGGCCGAGGCCACCGGGCTTCCGATCGGCATCAAGTCGGCGGTGGGAGACCTGGGATTCTGGCGCGAGCTCGCCGAACGAATGGCTTCGACGCCTCGCGGTGTCGACTTCGTGACCGTCGACGGCGGCGAGGGTGGAACCGGCGCGGGCCCGCTGGCGTTTACCGACCACGTAGCGCAGCCCTTCAAGGTCGGTTTCGCTCAGGTCTACTCGATCTTCGCCAACAACGACCTGCATGAGAAAGTCGTCTTCATCGGGTCGGGCCGTCTGGGCTTCCCGACCGACGCCATGCTGGCCTTCGCCCTCGGATGCGACCTGGTCAACGTCGGTCGGGAGGCGATGATGGCGATCGGCTGCATCCAGGCACAACGCTGCCACACCGGCCGTTGTCCGACCGGAGTCACGACCCAGAACAAATGGCTGATGAGGGGCCTGGATCCGGAGCTCAAGGCCGCCCGGCTCGCGAACTACATCGTTACCCTGCGCAAGGAGCTCAAGCAGCTGTCACACGCCTGCGGAGTCAAGCACCCGGCGTTGATCACGCTCGAGCACTTCGACATCCTCGACAATCGCCTCGGATGCCGTGGTGCGGCCGAGGTCTTCGCCTATCCTCCCGACCACAGCCTGCCATCGGCTGTGGACCGCGAGCGAATCGAAGCCTTGATGGCCTAGAAGCCGCACGCCGGGGTCACTCCGGGATAGTTACGATCGCCTTCCCGGTGAGCCAGGAGTAGCCTTCGGCGACGGCTCCGGACGAATCGAAGGCACGCGTACGGCGCAACCGGAAGAGCTTCTTGCCGGCAACCTCGAGACCGCGAAACTCAAGCGTCATCAGCAAGCCCGATCCGCTCACGCCGGCCGTCTCACCGACACGGGTGTGACCGATGATGATCTCCTTGCCGAACTGCCTTACCAGCAGCACGCTGTCCTGGTCTCCGTCCTCACTCAGAAACGACCCCTCGACGAACACCGAGGAGCGCGACTTCGGGAACCGAAAGAGCTGCTTGGGGAACTGAATCGTCAGACCCAGGCCGTAGAGATCCGTCACCTCGTTGGCCCAGATCTCGAGACGCAAGAGTCCTCCGGCGTCGTCCTCGCCGATGCCCCGGAGATAGATGGTGTTCGGGCCCGGAATCCCGGCGCTCTCGAACTCGATTCTCTCGAGGGGAGCCTCCTCCTGGGCCCAGAGAGCCCCGCCGCCGATGCCGCCGATCCCGCCCATACCCCCGAGACTCCCGCAGATCGCGAGGGTCAGCGCTGCGCCTCTGAAGACCGTCCAGCGAAGCATCCTTTCAAGCTTATCCAATTCCCTCAGCCGCCGATATAGGACATCTCAATCTTGGCCGGCGCCAACGTGGCCTGCGAGCGCTGCTCGGAGTACCGGTCGTTTCGCGATTGCCAGCGTCCGCCGATGATGGCGAGGAGCTCGTCGTCGCCGGCACCGGCTCGAAGAGGGGCTCTCAAATCGAGCCCCTCGGACGAGAACAGGCAGGTGAAGAGCTGCCCGTCGGTCGACAGCCGAGCCCGAGTGCAGCCACCGCAGAACGGGTGCGTAACCGACGCCACGATCCCGAGCTCGCCCGACCCGTCCAGCAGGCGATATCGGCGCGCGACCTCGCCCGGATAGTTCGGCCCCATCGGCTCGACCGGATAGACCTCGCCGATCCGCTCGAGAATCTCATCGGCCGGCACGACCTCGTCCAACGACCAGCCGTTGGTCATGCCGACGTCCATGAACTCTATGAAGCGAACGATGTGCCCACTACCTCGAAAGTGCCGCACCAGATCCAGAATCGCGTCCTCGTTGCAGCCGCGCCGAACCACGGTGTTGATCTTGACCGGAGAGAGACCGGCCTTCTCCGCTGCCGAGATACCGGCGAGCACGCTCTCGACCGGCGCCGTGGTGTCCCCCATCTCCCGATGTACGCCGTCCTCGAGCGAATCCAGGCTGATCGTGACCCTCCGGAGCCCCGCGGCCGCCAGCGCCGCAGCCTGATTCGGCAGGAGCACACCGTTGGTGGTGAGTGCGACATCGGCGCCGTCGATTGCGGCCAGTATCGAGATCAGCCGATCGAGGCCCTTGCGCAACAGCGGCTCGCCGCCGGTAACTCGGAACTTGCGCGCTCCGAGTTGCCCGAACAGAGCGGCAAGACGGCCGATCTCCTCGAAGCTGAGGATCTCGTCGCGCGGCAGAAACGGATAGTCGGCGCCGAAGACGTCGCGGGGCATGCAGTAGGTGCAGCGGAAATTGCATCGGTCGGTGACCGAGATCCGCAGGTCGTGCAGCGGCCGGCGGAGACGGTCGGCAACCGCCGTGCCGTGCGCCGGCTCGGATCGCCGGGCCGATGGGTCGGTCCTGGTCACGTCGAGGATTCTATCCGCCCGGGACCGCCGGCAAAGACCCTTGCCACTTGAATAGAATCCGAAGCCCGAAGAGGCCCGTACTAGAATCGATGCCCATCGAGCCCGTCATGAAACTGAGAACCTTTGCCATCTGCACGGCTTTGACCCTGGCGCTCTCCCCGCTCGCGAGAGCCTCGGGCGCGGAGCCGACCGCGGTTAGAGAGACTCCGCCTGCCGGCGTCGAGCAGATTCTGCCCAGAGGTGGCATCCCGGCGGTCTTCGAGCCCGACTACGTGCCCGCCGCGCAAGCCGAGATCCCGGATGACGCCTGGGTGCTGGGCGTCGCGATCGACGGCCAGGCCCGCGCCTACAGCCTCAACCTGCTCAACTCCCACGAAATCGTCAACGACCGGATCGGGGAAACGAACTTCGCCGCCGTCTGGTGACCGCTGGCCAATACGGCCGTAGTCTACGACCGCGACGTTTCCTCCAAGACCCTCAACTTCGAGGCCTCCGGAGCGCTGATGAACGCTTCGCTGGTCATGCGCGACCGCGAGACCGACAGTTGGTGGTCGATCATGACCTCCTCCGCCATCGGCGGAGAGCTAGACGGCGCCGAGCTCGACGAGCTGCCGGTCGGTGAGAAGACGACGTGGCGGGACTGGAGAGAACGCTACCCCGAAACAACGGTGCTTTCCGTCGACGGGCAGGAGCACCGCCTCAACAACCCCTACGACAACTACTTCTCATCGGACAAGACCTTCCGCGATCTCCAGATCGCGGACGAGCGGCTCGAGCCCAAGACACCGGTTTTCAGCTTCTGGTTAGAGGGCCGGACCTATGCCGCGCCTCATTCCGCCTTCGAGGGCGGGCGGCTGTTTGGCTTGCCCGGAGACCCGAGCCGCAAGGTTCTTCTCTATCGCGACACCGGAGCTTCGATCTTCGCCTCGACACGCGCCTGGACCGTCGACAGTGACTACGCCGCCGCCACCGGTCTCGACAAGCTCATAGCCGCGGCGCGACAGACCACCGTCGCTGGCCGGCCCCTGGAGGGGTTCGATACTTTTTGGTACAGCTGGATCTCGGTCAACTCGGACTCGAAGCTCCTCCGCTAGGCTGGGAGTCGCCGGGTCTTTTCGGTTACCATTCTCCGGGTGACTGAGCAGGACAGATTTCGACGCCGGCCGGAAGTCAAGATCAAACCGGTCGGCCGATCGGTCGCCGCCTTCGTGAGCGAACAGAAAGCGCTGCACGTGCTCAACCCGACGGCCCGGTTGATACTCGAGTATCTGGAAGAGCCGGCGACGCGCGAAGAGCTGGTCCTGATGCTGACCGAGGCCACCGACGGAGGCGAAGAGAGCATCCGAGCCGACCTCGACGTCGCCCTGGCGTCGTTTCTCGAGTATCGAATGATCGAACCGGCGCCTTGAAGCACTTCACCCTGACGCTAGGCGAGTCGCGCTTCGTTCTCAGCCTGGATCGGGCCTGTGCCGAGCTCCTGCCCGCGCTCTATCCCACGGCCCGCTCGGCCGAGGACTCGCAGAATGCGGAAGGTCACTACCTGCGGCTTCGCCGCACCGACCAGGGCTTCGAGATCGAGACCGTTGCTTCCTCGGCGGTCCGGCGCCGGCTCACCCATCCGGCCTTGGCGGTCCTGGCGCTCGAAGAGGAGATCGAGCGAACGGTCATCGCCGAGGCCGACCGTCACGTCACTCTGCACGGCGGCGCGGTTTCGACGCCGGCGGGGGCGTGTCTCATGCTGGGCAATTCAGACAGCGGCAAGTCCTCCACCACCTTTCAGCTGGCGGAACTCGGGCATCCGGTTCTGTGCGAAGAGATCACGCTATGCGACCCCGCCTCGTGGCGAGTCTTTCCCTATCCGCAGACGCTCTCGCTCTCGGAGAGCTTGATTGCCGAGTTCACAGCGAACTTCCCCGTGCACGGCCGCCTGCATCGTCTCGTCCCTCCGGTCGTGCGCTACGAACCTTGTCGATTCGGGAACGATGCGGCTCCGACGGATCGTGCGACCCGAATCCTATTGCCGAGGTTTCAAGTGCAAGCCGACACCAGGTTCGAATCGATCAGAGCCGAGGACGCGCTGCCCGAGGTCCTTGGGTATTCGTTTCCACCCAACGTCGAGACCGAGACCCAGTTCGATCGCATGATCGAACTGCTCGAAAGAGTCGAGATCGCTCGATTCGTCTACTCGAGCGCCGCCGCCGCGCGCGCGGCCTTGAGCGAACTGTTTTCGAGCTAGTGGTGACTACCGGGGCGGCTACCGCGCGCCGAGTCCCACTCGCAGACCCTTCATTCTCATGTAGGCCTTGAGGTGACGGATCGTGCCGGCGGAATCTCCCGCCTGTTCCAGCAAAACCGCGAGATTGAAGTGAGCATCGGCCAAAGAAGGATCGGCCTCGAGCGACGCCCTATAGCAGGCCAGGGCTTCTTCGATCTTGCCCAGATCCTGATGGGCCACGCCGAGATTGAAGGCCGCCGTCGCGTCATCGGGCCGAAGGGTGAGCGCGGCCTGGTAGTGCCCGAAGGCCGACTCTGGGTGCCCCTCCTCGTGCACCAGGCGTCCGAGGTTGAGGTGGGCATCGGCGTGCCCCTCGTCGGAGTCGAGCGCGCGCTCATATGCCGCACGGGCCTGATCGATCGACGACGCCTCGAGCTCGAAGCCGAGCTCGTACCAGTCTTCGGCCGTCAATACCGAGGGATCTCCGGCGCGTTGGATCAGAACCGGGGCCAGCGGCGCGGCCTTGGCGGCCAGCTCGGCGACCTCGAAGTCCAGAAGGCGCTGCCCGGATTCGGGCTCCCAAGCCTCTCCCCCGGAGCGCACGACGATGTTGCCGGCCTCGAACGAGATGCGCAACTCGGCGAGTGACCTGCCCCGCGGGAGCTGGGCTCTCAGGTCCCTCAGCACGCGGCGCAGGCGGCGCGGTGGGATTTTTTGCGCGGCAAGATCGCGGGCCGCCCGCAGAACCACGAGATCCTGAAAGCGGAAGCGATACTCACGCCGGGGTCCGCGCTCCGGCTCGAGAAACCCAGAGCGCACGAACGAGCGAATCCGAGCCGGCTCCAACCGCAGCATGCGGGAGGCCTCGGCTGTCGTATAGCCGAGGATCGGTGCCATGCGACGCTCTCGCACCACGAGTTCCGGAAACAGCTCGGCCGTGAACAGGGTGCTACCCCTTGGCCGCCTTCTTCTTCGCCGAGGCGGCCGGCTTTCTCTTGGAGCGCTTCGGCGGTTTGCGCCCGGCCTTCTTGTCGTCGCCCAGGCTCGCCTTGAGGGCCTCCATGAGGTCGATGATCTGGGCCTTGGGCGCCTCCTGGGGCGCCGCGACGATCTCCTCGCCGCCGATCTTCTTCTCGATCAGCTCCCAGACCTGGTTGCGCACCTCGTCTTCGTACTGCTCGGGTTTGAACTCGTCGGACGCGCTCTGCTCGACGATCTGTTTGGCCAGCTCGAGCTCCGCATCGGCAATCTCGGCCTCTTCGATCGGCACCTCGCCAAAAGCGCGAAGATCCACCGCGTAGCGCAGCTGCTGCATGATCAGCCCCCCCTCGAACGGCCGCAGCAAGACGATGTAGTTCTTGCCGCGCGCGGCGTACTTGGCCAGCGCCGCCCGGCCGGTATCGGCCAAGGCTCTCGAAAGGAGCTTGTAGGGCTTGGCGCCGGCCTTTCCGGGACCCAGGTAGTAGGCCTTCTCGAAGTAGATCGGATCCACCTGCTCGAGCGGCACGAACTCCTGAATCTCGATCGCATTCGTGGGCTCGGGGTCGAGCGCCTTGAGCTCCTCCTTGTTGAACAGGACATACTGCCCCTTGGCGAACTCGTAGCCTTTGGTGATCTCGTCGCGTTCGATCAGCTTGTCGTCGGTCGGGCAGTAGTAGCGGTACTTGACCCGGGTGCCGCACTCCTCGTGCACCATCGAAAAGCTGACCTTCTTTTGCGTTTCGCCCGTCGAATACAGGTTCACCGGTATCGCGACGAGACCGAACGAAATCGTGCCGGAAGACATGGATCGTGCTGCCATAATCCGCGCATGGTAGCACAACTACCCACGAACAAAGGACTTTGCCGCCTGCCGGCCGCGGACCTAGGGGTCGATGGCGTCGCTCGCACCCTCGCGCCCAATCTCGGCCATCAAGGCTTCGACACCCTCTTTGGCCTCCTTGAGACCGACGCCGTGAATCTCCCGATAGAGCTTGATGGCCTCGATCTTCCGCCGTGCCCGAACCAGCCGCTCGACATCGGCCAGACTTCCCTGCCCTGCCGGCGGGTAGAGGCCTGCGTCGCGCAAGCGCTGGGTTCGCGCCCGGAAGAACCGGTCGATCAGAAACATGGCGGTCACGGCGGCAACGGCGAGCAGGATGAGGAAGGTCACGGCCTCGTCAGCACCTCGTAGTGCGTAGCCTCCGGCTCGAGCTCGAGCAGAAACTCCTCATCCTTGACCAACCCGGGAGAACTCACCGAAGTACCGCTCTTCCACGGTCAACCGCTCGCACTCCCTATCGAGCGCTTCGAAGTCCGACGCGAAACAGCCTCGGAAGTCCTCGCAGTCCTCTTTCGACCGCCAGTAATCGATGGTCAGGTACCAAGCGGGCCTCTTGAGGTCTTTGTGGAGCTCGGTCCGAACGTAGCCCTCGTGCCGGCGAAAAAGCTCTGCCCAGACCCCCTCGGAACCGTAGGCTCTTTCGAACTCGACCGCTGCCTCCGGGCGGACGCGATACTCCCAGATATAAGCGTAGCGTGACGGCATCAGACCACCAAAAGTATCTCACTGATCGCTCGATCTCTAGACCCGAAGGCCGCACGATCCGGAGACTCGACACTATATGGATTCGAACGCCGGGTGGTACCGAACCTCGCCCGAAACGCCGGACAGATAGCCCGGCTCGAGCTCCAGAACCATGAACGCCTCGTCGGGCACCTCGTACTGGCAGCCGATGCCGAAGCCCACTGCGGGCGCGAAGCCGAAACGCGGGTAGTACTCGGGATGCCCCAGAACCACGACGCCGCCGAAGCCAAGCTCCCCGCACTGCTCGAGGCCGGCACGCACGAGCGCGGAACCGATGCCCGCGCGCTGGTGTTCCGGCTCGACCGCCATGGGCGCGAGCCCCATGATCTCGAGCTCGGGATGGCCGCTCAGCGTGACCGGCGAGAACAGGATGTGCCCGACGATCGCGCCGTCGGCCTCGGCTACCAGGGAGAGAAGCGGCCTCGCCAGTTCGCGCAGCGCCTCGACCAGATCCGCCTCGGCCGCGGTCTCGAAAGCCGACTCGTTCACCGCCCGGATCGCAGCCGCATCTTCTTCTCGTTCAGCCCGAATCTGCATGTCACACCTCCTGACCGTCGGCAACGAATCGCTTCTCGCCCGGTGAGATCACTTTCAATGCGAGCCTTCCGCGCCCCGCCGAATCAACCGGGATTCACACCGAGAGACTGCATGGACCCGTCGTGGAGGCGCCGCAGCAAGAGCAGAGCCAGAATCGCGCCCGCCAACGCCAGAAACATGTCCCACTGAGTGTCCCAGATGTCTCCCTGAGCTCCGAGGAAGGAATCCGCAGCCGCCCCGCCGATCAGAGCCGCCCACCACTCGATCAACTCATAGAACGCGCTGAAAGCTAGACAGACGCAGACGACCAGGAAAGGCAGCCATTTGCTGCGAGCCAGCGGTGAGATCCTGACCAGGAGCTCTCGCGTGAGAACCGCCGGTATGAACCCCTGGGCGAGATGGCCGAGGCGGTCGTAGTGATTTCGCGACAGATCCAGGAGATCCTGCGCCCAGAACCCGATCGGCACTCGGGCGTAGGTGTAGTGGCCGCCGACCATCAGGATCACCGCGTGGACAAATAGAAGGCGGTAGAGGAGCGGCGAGAGGCGGAAACGCGAGTACGTGGCGACGAGCACCGGCGCCCCGATCAACACCGGAGCGACCTCGAGCCACCACGTTCCGCGCTCATGGGGCTGGATGCCGGACCAAAGCAGCACGAGCCCGGTCAGGCCGAGCAGGATGATGGGTTCTCTGGAAGAGGCTACGGACCTCGTCATGGACTCGAGAGTCTACTCCGACTGCGACGGGCGAAAGGCCTCGACGTTCGCCCGCTTGCGGGCAACGAACCAGGCGACGGAGCCCCATAGCTCCTCGGTCGCAACGAGCTCGAAACCGGATGCCTGAAGCTCTCGGGAAAAGCCGGTTGAATCGAAACGATCGACCTGAGGGTGCTCGAACAGGCGACGGGTGATGGGATGACCGATAAAGCCCTCGAGAACCTCCTCGGCGTAGAAGCGTCCGTTCGGCTTGAGAACTCGGTGCACCTCCGCCACGGCTCGGCGCCATTCGGGCACATGATGGATGATGCCGAAGTCGAAAACGGCGTCGTAGGTCGCATCCGGAGCGGCGATCGCGCTGGCGTCTCCGAGCCAGAGTCGCACCCGGGAACCGAGCGGCGCCACCCTGCTGCGAGCGCGAGTCACCATCCGCGGATCCAGGTCGAAGGCGTCCACCGAATCGGCACCGAAGGTTCGATGAATGAGACCGGTGCCGACTCCCCGCCCGCAACCGACCTCGAGCGCCCGCCCGCCACGCATGGCTCCCCCCAGGCGGAGCAGTTTCGGAACCTCGTAGCGCCGTTGGATCGCAGCCCGAACCGGGTTGTTCATCAGGGCGTATTCAACGCGGTTGAGCAGCATCGTTCCTACGGCGTCAGCACGGAGATCAGCTTCAACTCGTACAGCGGTTCAATCAGAGTCAGCCGGTACAGGTAGTACTGCTGGTAAGCCAAGACCGCGGCGGCGCCGCCGAACGTGACCAGCTGAAACAAGCGGAGCCCGGAGGAGCCCCTGGGCAGGCCGCGAAACCGCGCCCAGATGAGCAAGACCAGCAGCACGTTCACGAGCATCAGCGATTTCTGGACCGACGCGAGCCCACCGTGCTGCACGAACCAGAACTCCCAGAAAGCGAGGTGGGCGGTGACATTCGGGGCATGGCCCGGATTGGGCGGATAGCGAACCAGTACCGCGAGCAGGATCAGTCGATTCAGACCTACGTAGAGAAGCGCCAAGACCAGAGCTTGAGGAAGAACCAGGCTCCTTTCTATACGCATCGTCGAGGCTCTCCCGTTGTACTCGCTGCTTCCTCCACAGGCCTATCCGAGCTCTCCCTCGAAGAACTCGACCAGCCCCGTCTCCAGCGAATACTCGGCGCCGACGACCCTGAGCCCTTCTTCCCGAATCAGTCGCTTCACAGTCTCGGAGCCGTGTTGAAGCCGGCGAACCTGAGCGCTGATGTTGGCGCGAACAGCGTGGCCAACCAGCGCGGCCCCGGCCGCGGGCGGTCCGTTCACCAAAGCCTGCTCGACCGAGGGACGAATCCGATCGAGGATCGAGTCCAGGCCCTCCGAGCGCCTCTCCGTCGGCTGCTCAAGCTCCTCCAACGCGGCCGTAACGGCTCCGCAATGGGAGTGCCCCAGCACCACGACGAGCCGAACTCCGAGCTTGGATACGGCAAACTCGACGCTGCCGATTTGCGAGAGCGCCGCGATATTCCCGGCGACCCTTACGACGAAAAGATCTCCGAGTCCCTGGTCGAACACGATGTCGGCCGGCACGCGCGAATCCGAACAGCCGAGGATGACCGCAATGGGCTCCTGCCCCTTGGCCACCTCGGCTCTCCGCGAAGGACTCGACAACGTGTCTCCGAGCCTGCGGCCCGCCGCGAACCTCCGATTGCCCTCGCGCAGACGCCCGAGCGCCTCCTGGGCCGACATCATTCGGGTTGGCCGCTCCCCGCTAGCTGAGCCTCGATGGATTTTGTCTTGTCGGTAACAACGTCACCGGTGTGCTTCGTAGTAACGGTCTCGATCAGCGCCACCCAGCATTCCTCGCTGCACACGGGATTGTGCATTCTCCCCTTTGGTACCACGTGAAAGTCGCCCTCCCTCAGATGCACCTTCCGGTCTTCGTACTCGATGACCAGATTCCCCTTGATGATGAGGAACAGCTCATCTTCGAGGTCGTGTTTGTGCCAGGTCAGGTCCCCTTTGAGCTTCGCGACCTTGACGTACTGATCATTGACGCGACCAACCACCTTCGGCGACCAGTATTTCCGAAGCTTCTCGGCCTCTGTGCTGAGGTTCATACTCTTCACTTCGCAGACTCCACTGTCGGCTTCACGACCTGCGAGTGATCAGCTCGTCCGCCCCTCACGGGAGCGCCGCCGGACGATGAGCTCGAGGCCGCTGATGCCCACGAGCACGCTCGATCAACAGCGCGATACCGATACCGAACAGAACGGCTCCAAGAATGCTCGGGTAAAAGGCGACCTCGGCCGCTGGAATACCGAGAGCCGAAACGACACTCGCCGGGAATGCAAGCAGCAGGGCACCGAGAACCAGGTTTATCGCGGCGTCGCAAGAAAGCAGGCTGGAAGAACTCATGTGAGCATACCTCGCTCCCCCCTGAAACACGAAGTCTACACCTGGCCCGGAGCGCACGAGGCGGCGTCGCGTTCAACAAGTACCTCGTAACAAGAGCCACGATCCGCCGGAGAAGTACAGGGCTTCCCCGAACAGGGCGACCCACCTGAAGATCACTGAAAGACCGATGACGACAGCACCCGCCCCCCATCTGCCGATTCTCTGGCTTGATGCGCTGAGTACAACACCGCAACTCGCGAAGACGACCCCGCTGACACCGATGACCCAGCTGGGCGCATGGGTCTCGGAGCCGGACAGCGGGCCGACATCGAATGCAGCCAGCAGGACCATGACGCCCATCAGGACGAAAAACGCACTGAGCAGCAATCTCGCTCTGTAGGACATCACTTGATGGCCCTGTCGCGACTAGGACCAACCCACAGAGACCGCGGACGCACCCGACGTTGCGTCTTACATCGATCTGATCTCATAGACCCTGATGCTTGCGATGTATGGATTGTCTTGTGCGATCTCCTCTGCCTCGTCGAGGTCTTCGGCCTCGATGATGTTGTAGCCGGTAATGGACTCCATGCCCCACGGCAGATCTTTCGTTCCGCTGTTTGAGATTTCACGCCCACCGCTGAAACCGCCCTGGTCGACCTGCTTGTCGGCGATCGACTCGAACCATTTCCTCCAGGCCTCCATGACTTCAGGCGTGGGTTTCTCGAATCCGAAATGCAGAATCATGAACTTCTTCATTGCTCTCTCCTCGTTGGTGGTTTCGCTCTTTCATGTGTCGCGCACCGAAGCTCTGTTGTTGGACGCGAAGGCCCAGTGCCGTGCCGTCTAACGGATTCTGAGCTCACTGGAACCGGTGGCAGAAGCGGCCCCTCGAAGTGAGCTGGTGAACCTAAACATGGTTACGGTTGAAGAACGCATGCTTGTGGTGTCCGGTACCGCGAAGGGCTAGGCAGCATCCTCATAGACTGTCAGCCGTTTGTCCGTAGAACCGGTGGCAAGAAACAGCTCCCGAAGTACCCTGCGGAGTGCCACCGAAGGCCTGCGGGAATTCACATACGCAATCCTGCCGACTCGATCTCCATCGTAGTAGACAAACACCGCGACGGCACCATCCAGGGTGTCGCACTGCCACTCAACCCGTGAGGTCGTCCGCAAGCCCGAAACCGCAACGCTGCCGAAGATCCGCCGTATCTTCTCGGCTGGCACCACGACCGACTGTGGCTCGAAGAGCTTCTGCTGTGATTCGAACGGTCCTCGCCATATCGTTACCGACTCATCTTCTTCCGACAACAGAGCCTGGTACCGCAAGCCTTCGACCCCACCTCCGAGTTGGACCAGAAGAAAGCGCGAGACCGACTTCTCACTTCCCAGGGAAACGGCAGCGGGATTGAGGAAGACCACCTTGGACAAATAGATCTCGGGCGAATCCTCCCAACGCGGAATAGTGATCAGGGCAACGTCCAGAGGAGGAATCACCGTCCACACTCCCGATTGGATATTTGTCCAGTCCAGCACACTTGTCCAGCCTGGGGGACAGGGGTGGGGAGGAAAAACTACTTCGTAGGGATTCGGAACGATGAAGCCGTAGACGGGATGTTCAGTGGAAACCGCGCTCAGCTCAGACCACAGGGAATCACCGAGGCCACGATCAAAGGGCGCAAGAAGGCCCGGCAGCACGCGGCGTGAGATTCGGTCACACCTTGGGCGAAGGGAGTCAGCGAGCCCCGCGACAACCACAGCGCACAACGCGGTGCCTATCGCTGCGCCTGATCTCCTCAGCATCACAGACTTCCTGCCCCAATGCTGCCTAACGGATTTTGAGCTCACCGGCACCGTCTGCGGTGCTAGTGAGAATTACGTTTCTGATGCTAACCACTGAAGCGAAGTTTACACGCGGCTCGGAGCACAAGAGGCGGTGTCCGATGCAGCGAGGGGTTAGATGCCGGGCTTCGCTTTGAGCGGATAATGCTCTGGATGTTCGATCGAGTCGACGGTGAGGTCGACATCTAGGGTCGGCCAGTACAGGTGATGCGGTTGATGCCGCTCGACCTCGAGAATCGCTTCGACCGGTGCGCCCTTGAACCACATCCCGCGTCGACGTGAGAACTGCCTTGGCCTCTTCTAGTTGATCCAGCACCCAGTCAATATGGCGACGTATATCACGAGACTTTAGCCCCTCAGCCGGAGATTTGCTGTTTTATCCACTCAGGCCCGGCCAGGGCAGACATCGCTCGTAGTTCGGCTGGCGGGCTCAGCTGAAGCCTCATTGTCTTGTCTAGGGAGGCGGCAAGCCATTGCTTTACTTCCGTCGGTTTCCCAAGCAGCACCAGTAAATCTCTATCCAGCTCCTGGTCTGACTCCGGGTCGCCATAAAAGACCCTTAGAGTATTGGAAACAATCCCCAACCGGCGGCGAATCGGTAACAAGGTTATGTTCCTGCCACACGCTGCAAATGGCTTCTCCGAATTGAGCTTCCCGCCAATCGCGTCAAGAACAATCCGGAGATTCTCCACAAACCTCCAGTGACATGGCCAAAGCATGTCGATGGCGAGGGCCAACGAGAGATCTGCCGCGTCACCATTTTCAGTGTCATGAATGATGGTCCGAACTGTTGTCCGCCAGAAATCTTCGTGTTC